>NZ_AHCD03000036.1 GCF_000238295.3 Pseudoalteromonas rubra | reverse complement strand
GAGCGCACGGATGCGCGATGGGCGTCGCTACATGGATGTACTTCCACACCGCATTTTCCATCGCCATATTTCAGGCATTAAAAAAGGCCGCCTAAGCGACCTTTTTCACAGTGTTACTGCAATCTGTAGATTATTCTACGATTGTAGCTACAACACCAGCACCAACTGTACGGCCACCTTCACGGATCGCGAAACGTAGACCTTCGTCCATCGCGATTGGAACGATTAGCTCAACAGTCATCTTGATGTTGTCACCAGGCATTACCATTTCTACGCCTTCTGGCAGCTCAACGTTACCAGTTACGTCAGTTGTACGGAAGTAGAACTGTGGACGGTAGCCTTTGAAGAATGGAGTATGACGGCCACCTTCATCTTTAGACAGTACGTATACTTCTGAAGTGAACTTAGTGTGTGGGTTGATTGAACCAGGCTTACAAAGAACCTGACCACGCTCAACTTCATCACGCTTAGTACCACGTAGAAGTGCACCGATGTTCTCACCTGCACGACCTTCGTCAAGCAGCTTACGGAACATTTCAACACCTGTACAAGTTGTCTTCGTAGTTTCTTTGATACCTACGATTTCAACTTCGTCGTTCACGTTGATGATACCAGCTTCAACACGGCCAGTTACAACAGTACCACGACCCTGGATTGAGAATACGTCTTCGATAGGCATGATGAAAGGCTTATCGATGTCACGCTCTGGCTCTGGGATGTAAGAATCTAGTGCTTCTGCAAGCTCAACGATCTTGTCTTCCCACTCTTTCTCGCCTTCTAGCGCTTTAAGAGCTGAACCCTGGATTAGAGGCAGGTCATCACCTGGGAAGTCGTACTCAGAAAGAAGTTCACGAACTTCCATCTCTACTAGCTCTAGTAGCTCTTCGTCGTCAACCATGTCACATTTGTTCATGAATACGATGATGTAAGGTACACCAACCTGACGAGAAAGTAGGATGTGCTCACGTGTTTGAGGCATAGGACCGTCAGTTGCAGCAACTACCAGGATCGCGCCGTCCATCTGAGCAGCACCAGTGATCATGTTTTTAACGTAGTCAGCGTGTCCAGGACAGTCAACGTGCGCGTAGTGGCGAGTTGGAGTGTCATACTCAACGTGTGAAGTTGAGATTGTGATACCACGCTCACGCTCTTCTGGAGCGTTATCGATTGATGCGAAGTCTTTCGCTTCACCACCGTATACTTTTGCAAGTACGTTAGTGATTGCTGCAGTTAGGGTAGTTTTACCGTGGTCAACGTGGCCGATAGTACCAACGTTAACGTGCGGTTTCGAACGTTCAAACTTTTCTTTTGCCATGACGGAACCTATAAGTTTTGTGTATCTAGATTACATATAAAAATAATCCACACGCCACAGCGGCGGCAGACTAGAATTATTCAGTACAATTATAAATGTTTTTATGACAAATCAAAGGAAGTATTTAGGAAGATCCGAAGACTGGTGCTGATAGGCAGATTTGAACTGCCGACCTCACCCTTACCAAGGGTGCGCTCTACCAACTGAGCTATATCAGCACACCAGAAAACTGGAGCGGGCAGCGGGAATCGAACCCGCATCATCAGCTTGGAAGGCTGAGGTAATAGCCATTATACGATGCCCGCTTTAGGAACCTGTTCTTAACTACCTCTAACCGTCAAGAATAAAGTGGTGGAGGGGGCTGGATTCGAACCAGCGAAGGCAGTGCCGTCAGATTTACAGTCTGATCCCTTTGGCCGCTCGGGAACCCCTCCACGTCAAAAAATTCTTGTCTAAAGCGTTGCTATTTAAAAACTTACGTCAGTTGTACGGAAGTAGAACTGTGGACGGTAGCCTTTGAAGAATGGAGTATGACGGCCACCTTCATCTTTAGACAGTACGTATACTTCTGAAGTGAACTTAGTGTGTGGGTTGATTGAACCAGGCTTACAAAGAACCTGACCACGCTCAACTTCATCACGCTTAGTACCACGTAGAAGTGCACCGATGTTCTCACCTGCACGACCTTCGTCAAGCAGCTTACGGAACATTTCAACACCTGTACAAGTTGTCTTCGTAGTTTCTTTGATACCTACGATTTCAACTTCGTCGTTCACGTTGATGATACCAGCTTCAACACGGCCAGTTACAACAGTACCACGACCCTGGATTGAGAATACGTCTTCGATAGGCATGATGAAAGGCTTATCGATGTCACGCTCTGGCTCTGGGATGTAAGAATCTAGTGCTTCTGCAAGCTCAACGATCTTGTCTTCCCACTCTTTCTCGCCTTCTAGCGCTTTAAGAGCTGAACCCTGGATTAGAGGCAGGTCATCACCTGGGAAGTCGTACTCAGAAAGAAGTTCACGAACTTCCATCTCTACTAGCTCTAGTAGCTCTTCGTCGTCAACCATGTCACATTTGTTCATGAATACGATGATGTAAGGTACACCAACCTGACGAGAAAGTAGGATGTGCTCACGTGTTTGAGGCATAGGACCGTCAGTTGCAGCAACTACCAGGATCGCGCCGTCCATCTGAGCAGCACCAGTGATCATGTTTTTAACGTAGTCAGCGTGTCCAGGACAGTCAACGTGCGCGTAGTGGCGAGTTGGAGTGTCATACTCAACGTGTGAAGTTGAGATTGTGATACCACGCTCACGCTCTTCTGGAGCGTTATCGATTGATGCGAAGTCTTTCGCTTCACCACCGTATACTTTTGCAAGTACGTTAGTGATTGCTGCAGTTAGGGTAGTTTTACCGTGGTCAACGTGGCCGATAGTACCAACGTTAACGTGCGGTTTCGAACGTTCAAACTTTTCTTTTGCCATGACGGAACCTATAAGTTTTGTGTATCTAGATTACATATAAAAATAATCCACACGCCACAGCGGCGGCAGACTAGAATTATTCAGTACAATTATAAATGTTTTTATGACAAATCAAAGGAAGTATTTAGGAAGATCCGAAGACTGGTGCTGATAGGCAGATTTGAACTGCCGACCTCACCCTTACCAAGGGTGCGCTCTACCAACTGAGCTATATCAGCACACCAGAAAACTGGAGCGGGCAGCGGGAATCGAACCCGCATCATCAGCTTGGAAGGCTGAGGTAATAGCCATTATACGATGCCCGCTTTAGGAACCTGTTCTTAACTACCTCTAACCGTCAAGAATAAAGTGGTGGAGGGGGCTGGATTCGAACCAGCGAAGGCAGTGCCGTCAGATTTACAGTCTGATCCCTTTGGCCGCTCGGGAACCCCTCCACGTCAAAAAATTCTTGTCTAAAGCGTTGCTATTTAAAAACTGGTGCCGACTATCCGAGTCGAACGGATGACCTACTGATTACAAGTCAGTTGCTCTACCAACTGAGCTAAGTCGGCACTGCTTTAGTACGGGGCGAGATATTAGAGGAATGGCCGGGACTATGCAACACCCAAATCAAAAAAAATCACAGATAATTGTTTAAATGGTCACATTTACAGCAAAAACCTGTATTGCAGGCAAATTATTATGCAAACTGCTGATATTTACGCCAGTACATCAGGCCTTGCAGGACCAAAATATCGTTATATGTACTGGGGCGGGCCAAGTGTTGTTGCATTAATTCGCCGTATCCACCGGCGCATACAATCACCGGATCCTCATTCGACTTGCTCAGGTAAAACTCCAAAGCGCCAAGCGTCGCAACCAAGGCCCCATTTTTTACCGCATTCGGTGTGTTCGTGCCGAGCTCAGGCAGAAATAAGCTGGTATCGTCACTGAATACTTTCTGAGTGTTGGCAACCAAACTACTAAGCATCATATCCAGGCCCGGTAAAATCCAGCCGCCGAGATGTTGCCCTTCACTATTTAGCACATCAATTTTACTGGCGGTTCCGCAATCCAATATCACGCAGCTTTGTTGTGGATAAAGGTGGTAGCAAGCTACCACGGTCAGCCACCTGTCTATACCCAGATTTTCAAATTGCGGATAGGCACACCGCAGTTTACCCAATGTCGCGCTCACCGCGGCATGGTAATGGGGGATCGCCAGTTGCTGCGCACGTGCAATCAATGGCGCCACCAGCTCGCCTTTGCCAACCTGAGCAATCAGCACTTCATCTATTTCTGACCAAGGAATATCCGCCTCATTAACCAAGGCGATCGTCTCACCTGTCAAAGTCGCAGTTTTCAGTGCCGTGTTGCCCACATCAACCAACAGCTTCATGACAGCTCCTTACGCACAGAAATTTCTCCCCCGTAGTAGGTCTTCAGCTCGCCATCCTGACGCAACACCAACCCACCTTGCTGATCAATCCCCTCACAAATGCCCCGCCATTGTTTTTGTCCTGTTGTCAGCGTCACGGCCTGCTGACGATATACGTTTAATGCATTCCACTGCTCGGTCATCACACTCAGTCCGTGGCGCTCATAGATCTCCAAGCGTTTTTGCAGACACAAAGTCAGCACGGCCACCAACTGATTTTTGTTCACCGCGTTTACGTGCTGGTTCAAATCCGTCCAGGCCTGATCGATTTGCCCAGCCGCGCTGTCTGGCATCGCCACATTCAGGCCAATACCAATTACCAGATGACAGGGACCTTCAACCTGACCATCCAACTCGACCAAAATGCCCGCCAGCTTTTGTTCATTCAGATACACATCATTTGGCCACTTCAATTGTACATCCAGATCGAATAACGCTTTGAGCGCATCATTTACCGCCAGCCCGACGGCTATCGACAACCCCATTGCGGCCTGCATGCCCTCTTCCAATTGCCAATAGCAGCTATAGTAGAGGTTCGCACCAAATGGGGACTGCCACTGACGCCCGCGTCTACCACGCCCTGCCTGCTGCATTTCCGCAACCAGCACTTGCCCACGTGGAATTAGCTGATTGGCCTGAATACGGCGCATCAGCTCGCTATTGGTTGAGTCAATAATTGAATGCACTTCTATCTGGCATGGCGTGTCGCTGAGCTGTCCCCAGCTCTGGCGGATCTCGGCTTCCTCTAATAAAGGCAGGCTGTTATTGAGCCGATAACCTTTACCCGTCACCTTGAAGATATCAATGCCCATTTGCTGCAGCGATTTAATATGCTTAGACACCGCCGCGCGGCTGATCCCCAACTGCTCGCCCAGTGCCTGTCCGGAGACAAACTCACCGCTCTTTAGAGCATGTAAAATGGCCAGCTTGTTGCCATCTGGTGCTTTAACCATGGTGTACTTCCTGTATTGTAATTTCACCCTGTGGGCCTATCAGCCTGACTTCATGCTCCAGCACAATGCCAAACTTGTTGAATATTGTCTGTTGAATATGGCTGATCACCGCCCTGAGATCCGTACCTTCGCTATGCCCGTCATTAACCAATACTAATGCCTGACGATCGTAAACCCGAACGCCCCCCTGTTGATAGCCTTTTAACCCGGCGTGTTCAATCAGCCAGCCAGCGGCCAGTTTGCATCGCTTTGCGTCTACCGGATAAAGGGGTAAGTCGGGGTAACTTTGCGTCAGGGCCTGAGCTTGCGTTTTGTCGACCACCGGGTTTTTAAAAAAGCTCCCGGCGTTTGCCAGCACCTGAGGGTCCGGCAATTTACTGCGTCGGGTTGCCATCACTTGTTCCGCGACTACCTGTGGGGTCACCGTCTCGTGGCAGAGTGTTTTTAGCGGGCCATAGCTCAGCACAGGCTGCCACTGCTTGGGCAAATGCAGTGTCACTTCAGTAATAATAAAGCGGTCTTTCAGAGCATGTTTAAACACAGAGTCGCGATAGCCAAGCTCACAAGCCGCTTTATCTACGGTTTGCATGGTTCGGCTGGCAATATCAAAGCCCCGTACCTGATACAGCACATCGGCCAGCTCCACACCATAAGCGCCAATATTCTGGATCGGGGCTGCACCCAGGGTGCCCGGGATTAAGACTAAATTCTCCAGTCCGCCAATCCCTTGTGCCAGCAGATGCATCACCAGTGCATGCCAGGATTCACCGGCTGCTCCGCGCACAACATAATGATTGGCTTGTTCTTCGATAGCCACCCCACGATTGGCCATTTGGATCACTGTGCCCGCATAATCGCTCAGGAACACACTGTTACTGCCCTCACCTAAAATGTAAAACGGCGTACTAAAATCGTGGTCGTAAAGCTGCGCCGGATCCGTTATACGCAGCAAGGAGCTGCATGACGCCGGTAGCGAGAATGTGTGTAATGACTGCAAAGAATGCACACCCGAACCCTGTAACTAATGCAAAATTGCCGCTAGTGTAGCCTATCCTTGGCTCTGGCGCATCAAGGTGTCATTTTGGCACTTAAGTGGTATAACATCGGCTCTACTCACATCATGAGCAAGGATAATAATGAAACTTTCTGCCCTAACCTTTGGTCTTGCTTTAGCAGGCCTGTCACACACCGCGCTGAGTGCTCAGGCGGTGGACGAACACACCTATGCCAACCTCAACGACGTGATCAGTACACACCTTCACCTGGATCTGGATGTCGACTTTGCAGACAAACAGCTGGAAGGTTTTGTGGAACACACGCTGGCATGGCAAAACAAACAAGCCAGAACCCTGGTACTGGATACCCGAGACCTTGAAATTGATAAAGTGATGTATCAGGGCAGCAACGGCAAATGGTACCCAGCGGCTTTCACCCTTGCTCAACGCGATGACGTGAAAGGCGCCAAACTGACTATCCGCTTTAAACAACAAGCAAAAAAAGCGCGCATCTACTATAACAGCTTGCCGCAGGCATCTGGTTTGCAGTGGCTGACACCAGAGCAAACCGCCAGCAAGTCCCATCCGTTTATGTACAGCCAGTCTCAGGCTATCCACGCACGCAGCTGGATCCCCGTCCAGGATACGCCGGCGATGCGCGTTACCTATTCTGCCCGTGTTAACACCCCTGAAGACGTTCGTGCGGTTATGAGTGCCGACAACAGCGGTGCGTTAATCAAAGACGGTGACTATTGGTTTGATATGCCACAAGCCATTCCGCCTTATCTGATAGCAATCGGCGCAGGTAACCTTGAATACAAAGAGATGTCACACCAAACCGCTATCTTCGCCGAGCCACAGATCCTCGATGCATCCGTCGCTGAATTTAATGATACCCAGGCCATGATCGACAAAACCAATGTCATGTATGGGGAATATGCCTGGGGACGCTATGACTTATTGATGCTTCCACCCAGCTTTCCGTTTGGTGGCATGGAAAATCCACGTTTATCCTTTATTACCCCGACCGTCGTCGCAGGTGATAAAAGCCTGGTTAACCTCATCGCCCACGAACTGGCACATTCCTGGTCAGGCAACCTGGTTACTAACGCCACCTGGGAAGACTTATGGCTAAATGAAGGTTTTACCTCTTATGTCGAAAACCGCATTATGGAAGAAGTCTTTGGTCGCGAGCGTGCTGTCATGGAGCAGGCATTGGATTCCGCCCGGTTACGCGCTGTCGTTAAAGAATTATCGGCACCTGACACCCGTCTAAACCTGCGCCTCAATGGTCGCGATCCGGACGACGCATTCAGCTCTATTCCGTACACCAAAGGGCAGCTGTTCCTTATCTATTTGGAAGAAAAGTTTGGCCGTAAAGTGTTTGATGCCTTTGTGAAAGGGTATTTTGATGCCTATGCGTTCAAATCGCTGACCACAGCCGAGTTTGTTCAATACATAGAGAAACACCTCATCAACAAACACCCTGGCATTGTCAGCATGGATAAGGTCAATGAGTGGATCCACGCGCCAGGCCTACCTGCAGATGCACCTAACCCCACTTCTGATGCGTTTGACAAAGTCGATGCTTCTACTAAAGCCTGGTTAGCGGGTAACAGTACATTAGACAGCATACCCACCGCGAGCTGGACAGTGCATGAGTGGTTGCACTTTATCAATAATCTGCCACGCGATCTGGCCGAAGATAAAATGGTCGCGCTAGACCAGGCGTTTGGGTTAACTGACTCTACCAACGCAGAATTGGCGTTTGCCTGGTTCATGTTGGCAGTTGGCAACGGCTATGAGGCCATCTATCCGGCGCTCGACAAACACCTCAGCGGTATTGGCCGTCGCAAGTTGATTGTTCGCCTGTACAAATCACTCGTTGCCAATGGTAAACGTGACTGGGCCTATCAGGTGTATCAGAAAGCCCGCCCGGGTTACCACCCATTAGCCCAGGGCACCATTGACGCTATCTTTGCGAACTAGTTAGTATCGCAACCAGTAAAAGTGCAGCCTCATCGGGGCTGCACTTTTTCTAAAAACGCCGCACGCTGCGCCGGGCTGGCTTGTTGCCACCAAAAGTCCAGCATTGCTGCGGCATCAGGCTTTCCAGCCTGAGGTGCCACAGGCGGCTCTACCGGCAAAGAGTCTGAAAATTGCGGCTTCACTGGTACCGCCTCTGGCATAGGTTCGGTGGCTGGTACGGCCCGCACCTGCAGTTGATGTGCAAGCACCTTTATCGGTGTGCGTGTGCCATCAGGGGCCTTCAGCCAGAGTCTGGGCTGCTTTGCAAATTGCTTAGCCGCTTTTAGTGTGTCGGCCCGATCAAACCCAACCTGATAACCGCCCTGATCCGTAACCTCAACACTCACCCAAAATGGCTTTGATTCAATCACTTCATGATCGTCATACCCAATCTCGTACAAGTCCGTATACTTGATTTTCACCTGGTGCGTGCCCGCGGCGAGCGTCAGATCCCGTACTTTATTAAAAAAGGAATGCTCAATCTCCTGTTGCCCCACCTGTAGCGGTAACAACTCTTCCGGAAAAGATAATTGCGCAGCCACTGCTCGACCACTCAGCAGACTGAGTAACAGAAAGTAAAAAATGCGTTTTTTCTTCATAATTCCTCTTTATTTTGTTGTTAATGTGACTGACACTTAGCTTTGAACCCAAAATAGCAACAGAGAATTCAAGCGCGCAGTTGAGACCTACATACCCGCTCCACTGGTATGGGTATTCGGTTTTCAGGTGACCAAACTCTGAACAACACTTTTCGCTTGTATCTTACTCTTTGCACGCTATGCTGATCAGCTAAACTATCGTATACAAGGAAAAATAATGAGCCAAGAAACAATTTTTACCAAGATAATTAATCGGGAAATTCCCGCCGATATCCTGTTTGAAGATGATCTGGCCCTGGCATTTAAGGACATTAACCCACAAGCGCCCTTTCATGTACTGGTGATACCTAAAACCCCCATCGCCACCATGAATGACATTAATGAAGAAAATGCACACCTGGTTGGGCACTTATATCTGGTAGCAGCTAAACTTGCTAAAGAGCATGGTTTTGCAGAAAACGGATATCGCGCAGTCATGAATTGCAACAACGATGGCGGTCAGACCGTTTACCACATTCATTTACACGTGCTTGCCGGGAAAGAAATGGGCTGGCCCCCATACCAGGATAAGAAAAAAGTACTAGGCTAAATTATTCTTTGTTAATGAATGTAATTTACTAACATATTAGCAATTAAAAAATTAAAATTATAAATTTCATAGCCTTAGTTATTTCACTAAGGCTTTAATTCGACAACAAGATCAGAAATGCCACAATATATAGCAGAACAATCTATTTATTGATGATATTTCTAATACAAAAGGCCTGAATCACGTGATAGCATTGCGTAATCAGACAGAATGAGAGTGTTTTCCACATGAGCAGTACTGCATTTTTATTGCTAGACAAAGAGCCTATTAACACCATAGGCGTCAATGTATTACAACCATTGCTGAAAACTCAGGGGTTGGACGTAATCACTGGGACCGATATTTCAGATGTACCAGAGAACACTCGTTTGCTCTTCATCGAAACAGCCGTCAACGACGCCTGGGGTCAGTTGAAAGAACAGCTGGTCAACCTGAAAGTCAGTTGTGACATTGTCCTGTTTAACTTGGATGAGAACCCTGAGCTGGCCAATCGCGCATTGCTCAGCGGTATCCGTGGTGTCTTCTACACCACAGATAATGCGGATGTCCTGATGAAAGGTATCCGCCTGCTGATGGAAGATCAGCTCTGGTATCGTCGCGAAATTATGTGTAATGCATTAAACCGTATGTTGCAGTTTAATAAAGATGCGCTACACAAACTGACCGAAGGGGATATTGAGCCGGTTAAACTCACGAAACGTGAAAAAGCCATTATTACCCTGATGAGTAAAGGGTCAAAGAACAAAGAGATTGCCGAAGATCTGAACATCAGCCCACATACGGTGAAGACGCACTTGTATAGTGCATTCAGAAAAACGAAATGCCGGAATCGAATTGAATTATTGTCCTGGGCGCAACAAAATATCCCGGACGAGATCCGCTAACCGCCTTCTCTACTGTAACAGTGCCGGGGTTAACCCCGGCACTGTCTACTGCTTTACTGATATCTCACTTCCTTTTATGCTAGCAAAGTCGATTGATTGCTAGGGCACACCATGCTGGATCCCAAAACTCTGTATGTCACCAGCGTCGTCATGACGGCGATGATGACCCTTCTAAATTATCTAACATGGCGGGCCAATAAAGACACCCCCGGCACTGTGTTATACATTTTTTACCCTATGGTATTGTTTGCCGGCATTATCGGCTTTGCACTGCACAGCCACTTCCAGCAGTGGCAGACCATAGGCATTGCAAACGGCTTGTTATTTGCGGCATCCGTGCTGCATTGCTGGGCGATCAGCCAATTTCTCGGGGTCCGTGACAAAGCCTTTCAGTTTTATCTGATAGTCACAGGAGTGTTATTTTGTGCCCTGGTGTATTTCAGTGCTGTAGCGCCGGGCCTCAGACAACGAATTCTCATCTCCGATCTTCAGCATATCGCCGAGGCCCTGCTGTTGCTGTACTATTTTATCCGCTATGCCCACCCTCTGTACCCCAATGGCAGTATTGTTTACCTCATCGTGCTGAGCTTTATTTTATGTGTGTTTACCGGTCGCACCTTACTTATGGGAGAGATCCACCATGGCAACCTGCTGGACAGTCCCTGGTTCACCATTACACTCTTTTTCAACGGCGTATTGGCACCCATTTTTTATGCCACAGGTATGGCCATTTTATGTAATGAGCGACGTGAACATAACCTCAACCGGTTGACCGAAAAAGCACAGCAAGACCTTGAGATCCGCGGCCTGTTTTTGTCCACCGTCAGCCATGAGATCCGTACCCCACTTAACGGCATACTGGGCAGTGCGCAACTTGTACTGAACCGCATTGGGGATCAGGCCAGCAAAGCCTATTGCGAAGCCATTATTAACTCCGCTGAATCACTCAACCTGCTGATCGATAAAGTGCTCGACTATGCCAGTCTGGAGCAAAGTGATGAAGTGCTGGCCGCCGAGGACATTGAATTCAAAAGCTGGCTTAATAACCTGTGCCTGCTGATGACACCCATGGCAGAGCAACGCGGGCTGACCTTTACCCTGGTGTATGACATGCCGGAGCAGGTTTGCTACTACTGCGACCAGCAAAAGCTGCGTCAGATCCTGCTGAACCTGGTTGGCAACGCCATTAAATTTACCGATCAAGGCGAAGTAAAGGTCTGTGTCGAACTGATCAAAGAAGGCAATATGGAACACCGGGTACGTTTCAGTGTGATAGACACCGGCCCAGGCATTGAAGAAGAGGACATCGAAAAACTGACCGAACCCTATGTCCAGAGCAGCGCCGGCAAAACCAAAGGCGGCACCGGGCTTGGATTAGCGATCACAGCACGCCTGCTGGATAAAATGGGCAGTCAGCTCGAGATCATCAGTGAACTGGATAAAGGCAGCTCTTTCAGCTTTGATCTCACCTTAACGGTCGGCGAGCTCAGTCTGGTTGAAAAGCGCCATCACAATGTCGACTATGCGACCGGCCTGGATGTTCTCTTGGTGGAAGATCTCGACCTGAACCGCAAAATAGCCATCGAATTTATGGCCATTGATGAGCACCGAATTAAGCTGGCCAACGATGGCCAAAGTGCCATAGAACAACTTACGGAGCATGCCTTTGATGTTGTTCTGCTGGATATGAACTTGCCAGACTTAACGGGTCAGGAGGTGCTCAAACGACTGAAGAACATTGAGCATAAAAATCGCCGTACCCCATTTTTAGCCTTTACCGCCAGCCTGAGCCCCGAGGAGGTTAAAGAGTACCTGGCACTGGGGATCCGTGATGTTGTGGGCAAGCCGATTAAACAAGATAAACTACGTCAGGCCATTAGCAACTCACAAAAGGCGCAAACCCCTGATATCAGCGTCGAGCTCAGCGACACCCTGTACGACGAGAGTGCAGTGGGATCCCTAAGCGGCTTTAGTGAAGACGAAGTGTCTTCCATTTACAATGAATTTGTTTTGTCCGCCCGCACGAAACTGCGCCACATTCAGCAATTGCTGGATGAGGACGATCAACAGTGCATCAAACTCCTGCATCGTCAGGCCAGCACAGCGCTACAACTGGGTTTCAATCGCTATGGTCTGACACTCAAGAAAATTGAACGCAGACTGCTGGATAAAAAACGCTGTGACGAGGAACTGGCCGATGCCATGGTCTTGTGGCAGCAGAGTCTGGAAGCCTATTTACAGTACGTACGGCACCAAACACTCAGCTGAGGTGAAGCGCCGAAAGCCAAACGCACAAAGCGGTACTTTTATCGCCGCAATGTCGACTTTATTGGAAAATTTAGTCATCCTAACTGACACAGGGCAGCTAACTGCCCAGATAACAAGAAATCTGAAGGAAATTTTTAAATGACACTACATAAATCATCGCTGGCCATTGCCATCGGTGCGGCCATGATTGGCCTTAGTACGCCGAGCGTGGCGGCCACCACAGATCAGGCACAAGCGGCGAGCAGCAAAGAGTGGAATGTACTGAATCCACCGGGTGACAAGCAAACCATTACCATAGACACCAATGAAACCACCTGGAGTAACCTGGACGTCAGCCCCGATGGTCAATCTATCATTTTCGATATGCTGGGTGACATTTATGTCATGCCTATCAATGGCGGTAAAGCAACGGCCATTACCAGCGACAGAGCCTGGAACTTCCAGCCTAAGTTTTCTCCGGACGGCAGCAAAATCGCCTTTATCTCAGACCGCGAAGGCGCTGAAAACCTGTGGGTGATGGACGTCAACGGCGACAACATGCGTAAAGTCTCTGATGAGTCTCACAACCTGCTGCATAACCCGGCCTGGTCGCCTGACGGTCAGTACATTGCGGTCAAACAAGGCCAGGTAACCGGTCGTACGATCCCGGGCGGCTCGATCCGCATGTACCACATTTCAGGCGGTAAAGGCGTTGTCGTACGAGATCGTTTGCATGGCGCAAAATCACAGAAGAATATCGCCGAGCCCGCTTTCTCAACCGATGGTAAAAAGCTCTATTACTCCCTTGATGCCACACCTGGCGTAACCTGGCAATATAACAAAAATGCTCTGGGCTCCGTGTTCGAGATCCGCTCCTGGGATCTGGCCACCGGTGAAGAAGAAACCGTGATCCGTGGTTCCGGCGGTGCAATTCGCCCAACACCAAGCCCGGATGGTAAATCTCTGGCGTTCGTGAAACGTATTGAGAATGGCGAGGTGATGCAAAGTGCCTTGTATATCAAAGACCTGAAATCAGGTATAGAAACAGAGATCTTCTCAGGGCTGGATCGTGACCTGCAAGAAGCCAATGGTGCTCAGGGCAATACTCCGGCATTCGCTTACACGCCAGATGGCAAAGCACTGGTTTTCTGGGCTGGCGGCGTCTTCCATAAAGTGGATATTGCAAGCAAACAAGCCAAGGTGATCCCAACCCGAGTGGTTGCTGAAAAAGAGATTACCCCGGCACTGAAATTTGCCGTTGATGTGGCACCGGATGCATTCAAGGTTAAGCTGGCACGTTGGTCACAAATTTCACCAGACGGTAAAACCGCGCTGTTCCAGGCGCTGGGCCACCTGTACACCAAAGACATCGCTTCTGGTAAGGTACGTCGCGTTACCAAACAGAACGATCATTTTGAATTCTACCCAAGCTTCTCACGCGATGGTAAGTACATTGTATACACCAGCTGGGACGATCAGGACTTAGGCGCCGTACGCATTGTATCAGCCAGTGGGGGTAAAGGCCGGGTGATCACTCAGGATCCAGGCCACTACATCAACCCAAGTTTCTCGCCAGATGGTAAACACGTATTGTATCGCAAAGTAACCGGGGGCTACCTGCTCAGTGGTGACTGGTCGATGGAACCAGGTATTTACCTGACCAGCGCCAAAGGTGGCGAAGCCAAACGCATCATTAAGCGTGGTGATAACCCACACTTCGGTGCGGAAAAAGACCGCATCTATTTCAGCGTGATGAGCGATGAAACCCATCGCGAACTGAAATCAGTCGACCTCAGTGGTGAAAAAGAACGTTCACACTTCAAAGGCGACTACATTTTTGATTATCGTGTCTCTCCGGACGGCAACTATGTTGCTTTCATCGAGAACTTCAACACCTTCGTTGCGCCCTTTACCAGCACAGGTAAAACCTTGTCTATCAACAAGGGCACTAAATCGTTCCCGGTACAACAGGTCTCTAAATACTCTGGTGACTTCCTGAACTGGAAGGCGGACAGCAGCGCACTGACCTGGGCCTTTGGTCCGACTTTATATCAGCGTAAGCTGACCGACACCTTTGCGTTTTTGAAAGGGGCTGTAGCCGAGGCTGCACCTTTAACTGCCGAAGGCATCGACCTGAGCTTTGAGAAAAAGGCCGACAAGCCTGAAGGCATCCTGGCCCTGGTTGGCGGTAAAGTCGTCACGATGCGCAACGCGGATGAACAACAAGAGATCATCGAAGACGGGGTGGTGCTGATTGAAGAAAATCGCATTATCGCAGTGGGTACCCGTGCCGACATCCAGATCCCAAGCAAAGCCAAAGTGATGGACATCACGGGCAAAACGGTGATCCCGGGTCTGGTCGATGCACACGCTCACGGCAGCTATGGCAGCTACAATCTGCAACCTGAACAAAACTGGAACCAGTTGTCTAATGTCAGCTTTGGTGTGACGACCATTCACGATCCATCGAATGACTCTAACGAAGTCTTCTCTATGGCTGAATTACAACGTGCCGGCCTGACCGTGGCACCACGTATTTACTCTGTAGGCCGGATCCTCTATGCCGGTAATGCGCCGGGCTATAAAACCCCTATCAGCAATCTCGAAGACGCTCAGTTCCACGTTAAACGTCTGAAAGACGCCGGTGCAATTACGGTTAAGAGCTACAACCATCCGCGTCGTGATACCCGCCAGCAAGTGCTGGAAGCTGCAAAGCAGATGGAAATCATGGTGGTGCCAGAAGGCGGTTCTAAATTCCAGCAGAACATGAATATGATCATTGATGGACACACTGGCCTGGAACACGCCCTGCCAATCCCGAACATTTATTCAGATGTCACTCAGATGTGGAGTCAGACTGAAGCGGGCTTTACACCGACCTTTAACGTTGCCTACGGCGGTATCAAAGGGGAAGACTATTTCTATGACACCACAGATGTGTGGAAGAATGAGCGCCTGGCGAGCTTTGTTCCGGACTACATCCTAAATCCACGCTCTGTACGTCGTGAAAAAGCGCCTGAGCACCACTACAACCACATCAATGCCGCGAAATCTGCCAAACAATTGCGCGACAAAGGCGTAACCGTGCACATTGGCGCACACGGCCAGCGTGAAGGTCTGGGTGCGCACTGGGAGCTGTGGTCTATGGCACAAGGTGGCTTCACACCTTGGGAAGCGCTACGCAGCGGTACCATCGACGGTGCGAAATACCTGGCAATGGACCATGATATCGGCACCATTGAAAAAGGTAAGCTTGCCGACTTAGTGATCATCGACGGTGACGTTCTGAATGACATTCGTGAATCAGAAAAAGTTGCCTACACAGTACTGAATGGTCGTATCTATGATGCCGCGACCATGAATGAAACCGGCAACTATAATGTGCAGCGCCAGCCGCTGTTCTTCGAAAATGGCACCAAGACGCCAATGCATCCGGCGACGGAAGCCTATATGGAAGAGAAAGCACATAAATATCACTGGAAACACTAATATCTGGTCATTTCATTCATAAAGCAGCCGAAAGGCTGCTTTTTTTTCACTAAATGTCTAATTTGAGCATTTATCTTCTGGCAACAAGGCCTTACATACGCCTATTTGTCCCGATCCGGTTGCTGGATATTGTCGAGAACTGTTCTAAACTGTGTCACTGAATAGGATACTCTGTCGTCAGGCTCATGCTATGATGACTGCTTAACGAGGCCATCACCCTAAGTTTTTTCGATCAGCCTCACGGGTATATCAGCGAATACAAGGAGCAGGGAGCATGTCTGATCTCAGCCACTTTTTTAAGTCACTTAACCTGACACAAAAATTGATCTCGGCCTTTCTACTGGTCGCCCTGATCCCCACCGTCATCATTATCGCCATGGCGCTGATACAATCATCCGATGCAATGAGCCGGCAAGTCTATGCCCAGCTGGGTGCAGTAGGCGAAATTAAAGAAAGCGCCATTGAGCGCCATTTCAATGGCGTTGAGGACAAACTGGTATCGCTGGCTGTCAATCCTTATGTCCAACAGGCGGCTACAGATTTTATGCGCGCCTATGGCGAAGTTGAGGATGCGGTTGCCACCCCCACCAGCCTGACACGCTTTTACCGTGAGCAGTTTGCGCCCCAATTTAAATCACTCAACGAGCAAGCGGCGCCCCCCGCAATATTGCTCTCGGAGTTATCTCCTCAGGGGATCACGCTTCAGACTCGCTACCTGGCCGAGAACCCTCACCCTCTGGGCGAAAAAGTCAACCTGACCAGCAGCGGTGTTGATGATGCGTATGATGAAATACATAGCCAATACCACGCATTTTTCACAAAAATTGCCGATGTTTACGAGTTCTACGATATTTTTATCGTCGATAACCTAAATGGCAATGTGATCTATTCGGTTTACAAAGAGAGCGATTTTGCCACTTCATTACTGTACGGCCCTTATGCACAAAGTAATCTTGCCAAGGCATTTCTGGCAGCCCGCGAGCTCACCAAAGAAGGAGAAATGGCCTTTGTTGATTACGAGCAATACCTGCCTTCTTACAATGCCCCGGCCAGTTTTGTTGCCGCACCTTTGGTCATCGACGGTCAGGTATCTGCCACACTGATCTTTCAACTCTCCATTGACGCCCTGAATGCCATCATGACTGAACGTCAGGGATTGGGTGAGAGCGGCGAGACCTACCTGGTTGGCCCGGAAGGCCTGATGCGCTCAGATTCTTATCTGGATCCGGTTCATCACTCCGTAACTGCCTCATTCCGCCACCCTGAAAAAGGCACAGTGAATACCGAGGCATTTCAGCTGGCCATGCAGGGACAGCAAGGGCAAAAAGTGGTGCTGGACTACAATGGCAATCCTGTGTTGTCAGCATACACATCTGTAGACGTATTTAATGTACGCTGGGCATTGCTGGCTGAAATTGATGAGGCCGAAGCCTTCGCCCCCATTAATACTTTGCGTACTCAGCTGCTTATCGTGCTGGCGGCCTGTGTGATGATGATCATTCTGGCCGCATTCTGGTTTGCCCGAACCCTGACCCGTCCGGTTCATGCGCTGGTCAATACCATGCGTCAGGTAGAACAAGAAGGCGACTTTGCATTACGTACCAAGATTGACATCAATGATGAAATTGGCCGCTGCGGACAAGCATTCAACTCACTACTGGACGCACTGCAATTGTCTATTTCGGAAACAAACCGAGTCATGGACCGCATGGCAGCCGGTCGCTTTGATGACCGGATCAGTGCCCCCTGTAAAGGTGAACTGGATACCCTTAAACGCGCCACCAATGATTGTGCCCAGAGCTTGCAAAGTGCACTGAGCGACATCGGCCAGGTGATCCACGCCATGTCGGAAGGTCAGTTTGATAAACAGTTGCAGTCAGACATGTGTGGCGACCTGGCAACCCTGAAGCAGCACATCAACAGCTCAATGCATTCAATCAACACCACCATGACAGAAATTGTCACCGTGATGTCGGACATGGAGCAAGGCCACTTTAGGGGGCAAGTACAGGTAGAAGCACAAGGTAGCCTGCAGCAGCTCAAAGTCAGCGTCAACAATTCCGTAAGCAGTGTCGCCAGCGCCATAGATGGACTGGCAGCGATGATGAGTGCATTGCGCCAGGGCGATTTTAGTAAGCGTCTCGAATTGCCACTGCGTGGTCAATTGGAAGAGCTCAAAGAAGACACAAATTCCAGTGTCGAAAACCTTGCCGCCATTATCGAAGACATTGGCCATACCATGGCTGCGGTCAGCGAAGGAGACTTTAAACAGGAAGTATCAACACCAGCTCAGGGGCAGCTTGGCGACTTGAAAGAACACATTAATGTGTCGATCAGCAGTGTTGACGAAGCCATCAGTGAGATTTCATCTGTGATGATGGCAATCAGCCGTGGCCGCTTTGATCGCACCATCAACTCTCCCATGCGGGGCCAGCTGGACACCCTCAAAGGCGATATCAACCACTCGGTCAATAACCTCAGCCGTGTTATTGAAGAGCTGGCAAGCGTGATGTCAGCCATGAGTCAGGGTGATTTTACTATCCAGATAGAATCCGACCTGCAAGGTCAGTTACTGCAACTTAAAGAGGACGTGAATACCTCAACAACCACAGTCTCTGATGCCATCAATGAAGTCACCCGGGTACTCGGGGCACTGGCTAAAGGACAGTTAAATGAGCAGATCAACGGTCACTATGAAGGTGTGTTTGAGACCCTGCAGCGTGACGTGAATGCCACCATTGCCAAGTTGACTGAAGTAATTGAAGGGATCCAGTATGCGGCCGGCCAGGTCACACAAAGTGCTGGCGAGATTGCCGCCAGTAACACCGAGATCAGCCAGCGCACCGAGGAACAAGCTGCCAACCTGGAAGAGGCCAGCGCAAGCACAGGCCATATGCTGGAAGAACTGACTCAGGTTGCACAACAATCCGGTACGGCCGTGGAATTGGCCAGCAATGCGGAGACCATCGCTAAAGAAGGAGGCTCTTTATCGCAGGACACGGTTGATGCTATAGGAGAAGTAAACCGAGCCAGCAAAGACATCAATGAAATCGTATCGGTGATCGATGCACTGGCATTCCAGACCAACTTGCTGGCCCTTAATGCTGCGGTGGAGGCAGCCCGCGCCGGCGAAAATGGCCGGGGTTTTGCCGTGGTTGCCAATGAAGTGCGTGAGCTGGCGGGTCGCAGTGCCGCGTCTGCAAAGCAAATTAAAGAGATCATCGCTAACAGCAACGAAAAAGTGGAACAAGGCACTCAGCTGGCTAATAATTCAGGCGATAAGCTGCACCAGATAGTGCAGGCTGTTGCCGATGTCAGTCAGAATATAGTGAAAATCAATCAGTCGACAACCACGCAGCAACAGTCAATCAAAGAAGTAGACATTGTGGTGCAGCGCCTGACCGATTTGATTCAGGAAAACTCAGCCATTACGGAAGAAACCATGGCTGCAGCCAGACAAATGGCAGATCAGGCGAATGCAATGCGTGAGTTGCTTGGCTATTTTTCGATTGCCTCGCAACAGCAAACAGCGCTGGCTCCCCCTGAGCAGGAGCTGCTCATTCACAGCTACAACGCGTCTTAGGCTGTTTCGGCAGGCATACCAGCTTTAACTTGGCGCGACGAATTCATTCGTCGCGCGGCCCTTTTTGCAGTGCGGGTAACACGAAGTCATCGGCATCAAGGTGGGCAGGAAACCCCTGTTTAAAGGTATCCAGTGGCGCCTTTTCCAGACTAACCACGAGTACATCGGCTGCGTCATCCGGGGCACCGGCCAGTAATGCACCAGTGAAATCATAAGCAGCGGTACCGCCATTGTGCGCTGTTCCATAGCCATCGTCACCAATACGATTGCAGCCCAGCACATAACACTGATTTTCAATTGCTCTGGCTTGCAATAAGGTATCCCAGATCCGACGTCGTGCAGCAGGCCAGTTAGCCACATTGATCATCACATCATAATCATTGCGGTTACGCTGGAACACCGGAAAACGCAGGTCATAGCATACCTGAGGTAAGATCCGAAATCCCTTTACCTCAACAACGACTCGTTCCTGTCCGGCATGCACATAATCCCCTTCTTTACCCAGACAGAATAAATGGCGTTTGTCATAATAGCGCACGGTGCCATCCGGCCAGCACCAGTAAAAACGGTTGGCTTTCTTTTCGCCCAGATCCACCAACACGCTGCCCGCCACGACGGCCTGCCAGCGCTGTGCCAACTGCTGTAAAAAAGCCAGCGCTTCTCCCTGCTCAGGCGGCTCTGCACACGCTTCAGCCAATGCAAAACCGGTTGCAAAGGTTTCCGGCAAAATGATCAGATCGCAATCATTGAGTTGCGCCTGCTGTGCGCCCAACTGCCTTTCCAGCTGCGCAAAATTGTTCTGCGGTGCCAGCCACTCAATCGCCTGCTGAACCAGAGCTACTGTTAAAGCTGACATAAACGCTTCGCCGCCTCCACTAAGGTGTTGTCTTCTTTGGCAAAACACAGGCGGATCACTTTATCTGTACTGCCATCGGCATAAAATACGCTCAGCGGAATTGCGGCCACCCCGACTTCTTCCACCAGATAATCACAAAAGCGCACATCATCCAGTGACGAGATAGCGCTGTAATCCAGCAACAGGAAATAGCTCCCCTCGCTGGGCAAAATAGTGAATCGACTACTTTGCAGTGCCTCTGCCAACAGATCGCGCTTATGCTGATAGAAATCAGCCAGTGCATCCACATGCTCCGGCTCCTCATTGAGCATGTCAGCCAACGCTAACTGTGCCGGCGTAAAACAGGAGAAGGTCACATACTGATGAATTTTACGAAATTCCTTGCTCAGTGCCGCTGGAGCAATGCAATACCCCAGCTTCCAGCCCGTACAATGGAAGGTTTTACCAAAGCTAGCCACCACCATAGCACGTACTGCCAGCGCCGGGTCGCGCAACGCACTCAAATGTGGCTGTGCATCAAAGGTAATGTGCTCGTAAACTTCGTCGCTGATCACATACAAGTCATGTTCAATCACCAAGGCCTTAAGCGCTGCCATATCCGCTGCTTTGAGTGTTTTCGCACTTGGGTTATGTGGCGTATTAACAATAATAGCGCGAGTTTGAGGTGTGATGGCTGACGCAACCTGCTGCCAGTCAACCTGATAATCAGGCGCCTGCAAGGCAATGTGCACACTGGTGCCACCTGCCAGCTCTATCGCCGGATGGTAAGAGTCATAGGCCGGGTCAAACACGATCACTTCATCACCCGGGCGTACCAGGGTCTGAATGGCAACAAACAAGGCTTCTGTGGCGCCGGCAGTGACGGTGACCTGCGCCTCGGCGTCGATCTGCGCACCATATTTGCGCTCCGCTAGGGCCGCTATCTGCTGCTGTAGCGCCGGCACCCCGGGTGATGGCGCGTACTGGTTCATCCCCGCTTGTACATGCTGAGTCAACCGCAGTTTAAGGCGCTCTGGCGCATCAAATTCAGGAAAACCCTGAGACAGGTTCAGTGCACCGTGCTGATTGGCCAGCGCGGTCATCTTTGAAAAAATACTGGTGCCTACATGAGGTAATTTACTTTCCACTGCCAAGTCCTCGTTTGTGTGTGGTGTAACGGCCCGAGCGATGCTATCATTGCTGCAAATAGAAGTATAGCCGTCTAAAATTATCCACGATGTTATTCGTGAGAGGTAAGCGTATGCAATCAGCACAAGCGAAACATGCCCTGATAGACGCCGGACGCTGGCTCAGTGAGCAAGGCTGGGTACCGGCAACCGGGGGCAACTTTTCCATTAGAACAGAGCAGGGCTTTGTTGTCACGGCCAGTGGTCATGACAAAGGGGCGTTGCAACCCGAGCATTTTCTTGAGTTCAATACCGAAGGCACACATACCGGCGGAACCGGTAAGCCTTCAGCCGAAACTGAGCTGCACCTTGCCCTGTATGCACTCAGTGCGCGTACACACTGCATCTTGCATACCCACTCCGTTGCGGCAACGGTGCTGTCTCGGCTAACAGCTGAGCACAGCCTAAACATTCAGGGGTACGAAATGCAAAAAGCCCTGCATGGTTTTACCAGTCACCTGGAAACCCTGGCTATTCCAGTCTTTGACAACGATCAGGATATTCCAGCCCTGGCACGTCGGGTGGCTGAATACCATGCCCATACGCCTGTTCAGCACGGGGTGCTGATCCGCGGCCATGGACTTTACGCAATGGGGGCAGACATCAGTGAAACGCGTCGTCATATCGAGGCACTGGAGTTTTTGTTTAACTGCGAACTGACGCGCAGACAACTGGAAAAAAACGCATGATCAAAGCAATTTTGACCGACATCGAAGGCACCATTACCCGTATCTCTTTCGTCAAAGAGATCCTGTTCACCTATGCCACAGACAAGCTACCCGATTTCGTGCGCCAGCATGCACACACCCCGGAAGTGACTGCACAGCTTGATGCAGTGCGTGCTGAACTGAACGCACCACAAGCCTCACTGGATCAGGTTATCCAGGCACTGCTCAGCTGGATCGCTGAAGATAAGAAAGTCACGCCGCTGAAACAATTACAGGGCATGATCTGGCAACATGGCTATCAAAATGGCGATTTTACCGGCCATATTTACCCAGATGCGCACCAGTTTTTGTCTGCCGAACATGCTGCGGGCACTGCACTCTATGTCTATTCGTCTGGTTCAGTGCAGGCCCAGCAACTGCTGTTTGCCCATTCGGACTATGGCGATATGCGTCCCTTATTCAGTGGTTATTTTGATACCCGGATAGGTGCCAAACAGCAACCCGAGGCCTATCAGGCCATCGCCAGTCAGCTATCCTTTGCGGCGCATGAAGTGCTCTTTCTGAGCGATGTGGTGGCCGAGCTGGATGCAGCAAAAACAGCGGGCATGCAGACCCTGCAATTGTGGCGTGACGGACAGCCGCGGACGCAGGCACATCCCTTTATTGAAGATTTCAGCCAATATAATGCACAGGAGTCACGATGAGCCAATTGACCATTTATCATGATCAGCACCCGGATAACATTGAATTCCACAGTGAGGCACACACCCAGATAGCCGCCCAGCTTGCTCAGGTGGGTGTCCGCTTTGAGCAATGGCAAGCCGCATATGAGATAAACCAGACAACATCACACGATGACATTCTTGAGGCATATGAACAGGACATTGCTCGCCTGAAAGCACAGGATGGCTATCAGACTGTGGACGTGATCTCTTTGCCAAAAGGGCATCCTGACGCGCCCGTTATGCGTCAGAAGTTTCTTTTTGAGCACACCCATAGCGAAGATGAAGTACGCTTTTTTGTTCAGGGCCAGGGGCTATTTTGCCTGCATATCGGCGAACGGGTTTATCAGGTTCTGTGCCAGCAGGGCGATTTGATTTCAGTACCCGCAATGACACCTCACTGGTTTGATATGGGCAGCGATCCCCAATTTACCGCAATCCGGCTGTTCAACAATGAGCAGGGCTGGGTGGCACAAAGTACTGACAACCCTATCGCCGAGCGTTTGACCGACATCGAAGGCACCATTACCCGTATCTCTTTCGTCAAAGAGATCCTGTTCACCTATGCCACAGACAAGCTACCCGATTTCGTGCGCCAGCATGCACACACCCCGGAAGTGACTGCACAGCTTGATGCAGTGCGTGCTGAACTGAACGCACCACAAGCCTCACTGGATCAGGTTATCCAGGCACTGCTCAGCTGGATCGCTGAAGATAAGAAAGTCACGCCGCTGAAACAATTACAGGGCATGATCTGGCAACATGGCTATCAAAATGGCGATTTTACCGGCCATATTTACCCAGATGCGCACCAGTTTTTGTCTGCCGAACATGCTGCGGGCACTGCACTCTATGTCTATTCGTCTGGTTCAGTGCAGGCCCAGCAACTGCTGTTTGCCCATTCGGACTATGGCGATATGCGTCCCTTATTCAGTGGTTATTTTGATACCCGGATAGGTGCCAAACAGCAACCCGAGGCCTATCAGGCCATCGCCAGTCAGCTATCCTTTGCGGCGCATGAAGTGCTCTTTCTGAGCGATGTGGTGGCCGAGCTGGATGCAGCAAAAACAGCGGGCATGCAGACCCTGCAATTGTGGCGTGACGGACAGCCGCGGACGCAGGCACATCCCTTTATTGAAGATTTCAGCCAATATAATGCACAGGAGTCACGATGAGCCAATTGACCATTTATCATGATCAGCACCCGGATAACATTGAATTCCACAGTGAGGCACACACCCAGATAGCCGCCCAGCTTGCTCAGGTGGGTGTCCGCTTTGAGCAATGGCAAGCCGCATATGAGATAAACCAGACAACATCACACGATGACATTCTTGAGGCATATGAACAGGACATTGCTCGCCTGAAAGCACAGGATGGCTATCAGACTGTGGACGTGATCTCTTTGCCAAAAGGGCATCCTGACGCGCCCGTTATGCGTCAGAAGTTTCTTTTTGAGCACACCCATAGCGAAGATGAAGTACGCTTTTTTGTTCAGGGCCAGGGGCTATTTTGCCTGCATATCGGCGAACGGGTTTATCAGGTTCTGTGCCAGCAGGGCGATTTGATTTCAGTACCCGCAATGACACCTCACTGGTTTGATATGGGCAGCGATCCCCAATTTACCGCAATCCGGCTGTTCAACAATGAGCAGGGCTGGGTGGCACAAAGTACTGACAACCCTATCGCCGAGCGCTTTCCGTTACTGGATTAAAGCGCTCGTCCGGCACGGTGTCGTCATACCGTGCCTAATACCCCAGCCGCTACTTCCTGCGGATAATACACGCCCGTATCCAGTACCCATGCCGTGATCAGATCAGCCGGTGTGACATCAAAAGCCGGGTTATACACCTGTGCCTGTGCGGGTGCCCACTGACAGTGACCAAAGCTGCCACTCACCCCGGTAACCTCGCTTTCAGCGCGCTGCTCAATCGGGATCTCTGCGCCTGAAGCACAGCCAATGTCCAGAGTTGTAACCGGAGCAACCACATAGAAAGGGATCTGATGGTAGTGAGCCAGCACAGCCAGATTGTAGGTGCCCACTTTATTCGCAAAATCGCCGTTCGCAGCAATGCGATCAGCCCCGACAAAAATTTTATCGACCTTGCCTGCAGCCATCAGGCTGGCCGCCATATTATCGCAAATCAAAGTGTAAGGGATCTGCCACTGTGCCAGTTCATAGGCAGTCAGCCTGCCCCCTTGCAATAATGGCCGGGTTTCATCAACCCAGATATGGATGTCCGCATGCTGTCGGGCTGCATGATGGATCACACCCAATGCGGTGCCCACTCCGGCAGTGGCCAGCGCGCCAGTATTACAATGTGTCAGAATGTTATCTGAGGGTTCGACCAGCTGTGCCCCCAGTGTTGCCATTCTGTCGCACAGTGCACAGTCTTCTTCAAACAGGCGCTCAGCTTCTGCCACCACAGCCTGCGCGTAATCATGCTGCTGCAAGGCTGTACGCAGCCTCGCCATGCAGTGCATCAGATTCACCGCCGTCGGGCGGGTGGCTTCCAGCTCGTCAATCGCCTCTCTAAGCTGGGCTTTACCGTGCCCTTGTTCTGCCAGATAGGCAACCAGCAGGCTTGCTGCTAAGCCAATCAAAGGGGCGCCACGTACTTTCAGTGTCAGAATCAACGACGCCATTTGTGCCACACTGGTGCAATGATGCCATGTTTCCTCATGTGGCAGTAAATACTGATCCAGCACCTGAACCGTCCCAGCCTGATACTTCAAGCTCCGCGCAACTAACTCTTTCACCGTTGTTTACTCCGATTTGCTCCTGGCGAATACCCATTCACAGCAATGAACAGGCAGCGTGAAATCTGGCACCGACCATACCGATGTGACCCCCTCGGTGTCATCTGGGCAGTGTCCGATTGAAAAAACTGACTGCTCCATTCTACATCAAGATCTAAAGATGTATAGACTTCTAAACGTTTGCAGGTATAGAATGCTGATCTAATTTTATGCTATCTGGATGATCCGAATGAGTGCTTATCAGGCGTTTGACAATGACAAGGCCATTGAATACATCACTAACCTGGGGGGAATGTTCCCACCAGACGCACAGCTGAACTGCTATGAGTTTGGCGATGGCAACCTGAACCTGGTTTTTCGGGTCACTGATCAACACAACCATAGCGTGATCCTTAAGCAAGCGTTACCCTACGCGCGCTGTGTAGGAGAAAGCTGGCCACTGACACTTGATCGGGCTCGCATCGAAGCCAGCGCCTTACGTCGCCATGGTGAGGTGTGTCCGAGCCATACCGTCAGGGTACTGCATCACAACAGTGAGCAGGCTGTGACGATACTCGAAGACCTGGGTCATCTGAATATCTTACGCAGTGAACTCAACGCCGGGCGTACTTTTGCCAACCTGGGCCGGGATGTGGCTCACTACCTGGCCACAACCAGCTTTTATCACAGCGATTTCTATCTCACACCCGCAAACAAAAAAGCCCTGATCCAGTCTTTTACCAATCCGGAACTGTGTGCCATTACTGAAGAGTTGTTCTTTGACGACCCTTACCAGGATAACGAGCGTAACCACTATCCGGATGCGCTGCGCAAAGAGGTCGACAAGCTGCGCCACAATACAGGGTTAAAACTGGCCATTGCCCAGCTCAAACAGCGCTTTTTGTCTTCGCCACAAGCGTTGCTTCACGGTGATGCACATAGTGGTAGCCTGTTTGTCGATGACACAACCACCAAGTTTATCGATCCGGAATTTGCCTTTTTTGGTCCCATTGGTTTCGACCTAGGCTCTTTTATTGGCAATTTGCTGCTCAACTTCTGTGCTCAGCATGGCCGTATCAGTGAAGCATCAAAACGTCGTGATATGCATACTTACTTGTTGCGCACCATAGATATCTGCCTGAGTGAGTTTGACTATCAATGGCAGACCTTGTGCGAACAACATAGCACAGACAGTACATTGCAGGCGCCAGGCTACGCCGCACTGTTTCTGCGTGACGTATTGCAAGACGCCATTGGGTATTGTGGCAGTGAGATGATCCGCCGCACCATCGGGCTTGCCCATGTCAGCGATTTGGATGAGATTGAAGATGAACAGGCACGCCTGCGGGCGCAGCGCCTGGCACTGGAGGTCGGTGAACAACTGATCCTGAACGCCCGCAGCTGTCAAAGCAAAGACGCCTGCTATCAGTTGATCATCAGCGTCTTACAGTAAACGCTCCGGCACGTGGATCAACTCAGGCTAAGCTCAGCGTTGATCCATCCGCTCGTTACAGTGTCTGGCTGGTGTTTTGCACAGACGCAATATACTTGTCGATCTGCGTTTCCAGCACATTTAACGGCACAGAACCATGACGCAGGATCTGATGGTGGAACTCACGAATATCAAAGGCATCCCCTAACGCCGCCTCGGTTTTCGCGCGCAAACGTTTAATGGTCAACTCACCCACCTTGTATGACAGTGCCTGACCTGGCCAGGATATGTAGCGGTCGGTTTCTGTCTTCACATTGTGCAGCGACAAAGCCGTGTTATCACGCATAAAGTTCATTGCCCGCTCCCGGCTCCAGCCAAACATGTGCATTCCGGTGTCCACAACCAGTCGAGCTGCCCGCCACATTTCGTAGGTCAGGCGACCAAAGTTGCTATATGGATCCTGATAAAAGCCCGCTTCCAGACCCAGGTATTCAGCATATAAGCCCCAGCCCTCACCAAACGCTGAGATATAAGAATCGCGACGATAATCAGGTAAATAATCCAATTCCTGGTTCAGCGAGATTTGCAGATGATGTCCCGGCACCGCTTCGTGCAATGTCAGGGCTTCAAGCACATACAAAGGACGCTTGTCTAAGGCGTAAGTATTGACCCAGTAGTAACCTGCATCCGTGTCCTTATCAGCGCCCAAATACCGGCCTGTGGTGTATTTAGGGGCAATGGCATCCGGCACCGGCGCAACCCCATATGGACGACGCGGCAGTGTATGGAACAGCTTTGGCAACTGCGCATCCATTTTCTTAGCAATGAAGGCAGCTTCTTTAAGCAGCTCTTGTGCACTGCTGGCATAGAACTGAGGATCGGTTCTTAAAAACTGGACAAACTCAGCAAAGCTCCCGTCAAATTGAGTTTGCTTGATGATCTCCATCATTTCACTTTTGATCCGGGCCACTTCTTCCAGTCCCAATGCATGCACTTGTTCAGGAGTCATCTGGGTCGTCGTAAAGTGCGCGGTCCGGTTGCGGTAAAACTCAACGCCATTCGGGGTGCTGGAGATACCAATATCATCACGCGCACCTGGCCTGTACTGCTCGACAAAAAATGCCAAATACTCGCGGTACGCCGGGATCACCTGTTGTGCGATCACTTCCTGCGCCTGGTTCTGTAAACGCTTAAATTCATCCTCTGGCAAACCGCTGCGATTGTGCTTAAAAGGACGGAAATAAGTCGACTCTGTTGCCTCATCGACGATGAAAGCTTCAATAGATGCTTCATACCCTGCCAGCACCGCCTTTGGCTGGGTCAGGCCCGTTTCAAGCCCCTTGCGCATCCAGGCAATATTTTCTGCAAAATAACGCGGCACTTCCGCCAGCTTACTCAGATAAAGCGCATAGTCGTCGCGGGTTTTAAAATCAGTGCTGCCCAGCATCCTCGGCAGGCTGCTGTGAAAGCCGCTCTCTGACTTGAGTGGCATATAATGAGCGTTGAAGCGATAGCGATCTACCTTGTCCTGGATCTGAGCACGCAAGATCACCAGGTTTATACGGTTTTCTTCACTTAATTTTGTTTCATCCAGTGCGTCTAAACGCTGTAAAAAGGCCACGCGTTCTGCATTTTTAGTGGCCAGATGGGCTGCACTTAAATCTGGCAGTAAGGTGCTTCCCTGTGCCTGCTTGTCGCTACGAAATGCCATAACTTGCTGGGCTAAGGTAGTAAATTGTTGATCAGCGCTGACCTGAGTAAGTTCACATCCTGCCAGGCCCAGTGCCAATGTCACTGCGCACAAAGAGCGGGATAGAGTTGTTTTCAGTGGGAAGCTCACGTGGATGTTCCTTTAACAATATTGTGAAATTTGCGCAACACATAAACACGCTCGAGATAGGCTTGCAACTTAATACGACCAGTGGCTGCTCTGAGCCATCAACGTCTCTGCAAAGCCACTTCAAGAAGGCAAGAAAAAAGTGATTACTAATTCAACAACACCCATAAAAAGCAATAAATTTGTCTCATTACGCGGATTTTTGCTTTTCAAAACTCAACAGAGCGATTAATGTAGCCGCAGCGAAGCCAGGTATCTCATAGGGACCGTTTCGAGTACTTCTGCCAGGTATTTAACAGCAACTGATTATTGTGGTAAGTAAAATGATGTTCCATGATCCCATGGCAATAGCACAAGAAAAAATGACCAAAGTTTGTCAGTTTCTGGAGCAGAATCAGCTGCCGCCTACGCCCCTCAATTACCATATTGGCTATGTTTATATCAGCCAGACTCATCGCGAACTCAATGAACAGCTGGATCGCGACATTCGCAACCGCACCAACATCGACAGTATTTACATTGAGCAGCTCTACTACGAGCACCTGCAAAAAGAGCATCAGACCGAGGCAACGCTGATCCAGCAAGTTGGCGGCATGATCGATCACCTCAGTGACTCAGCACAGCAGTCTCAGCAAAGCCTGATTGGTTTTGCCAAGCAGATCAGCCACTGTATCCACAATCTCGATGAGCACAATGTCGTCAAAACGCGGGCAGCCTTAAGTGACTTTAGTGCCCACACAGAGCAACTGCTTAAGCAGCATCAGCAGTTTAAAAACGCCCTGCGCAAAGCCAGAGAGCTACACGAAAAACAGCAGAAACAATTACTTACGCTACGCAAACAGCGCATTTTAGACCCACAAACGGGCTTGTATAAACGCCACTACCTGGGCCATAAAACCCAGCTATGGCTGACCCAGGATAAGTCCGTTTTTGCCATTTCTGTCTTGATCGAAAACCTCGATGACTTCAGTCAGGGATTTGGCGAGCTGATCGGCGAAACCGTATTACAGCGGGTCGCCAAAAGGATCAAAAAATACGTGCTCCACAGCGGCCTGCCAGGGCGCACAGGCAGACAAGAGTTCACCATTGTGCTGGCAGACTGTGACGCCGAGACGGCCCAGGTCGTCGCGCAAAAAATTCGTCGTGGCGTGAGTCGCCTGAAATTTGTCAGTGCCAAAGGCGATGTCTCGTTTCCCGACATTGATTTGGCCATTGGTATTGCACAGCATCAACCCGAGCACGATTTCAACACCCTCGCCCAGCGCGCCGCCTATGCTGCCAAAAAAGCCCAGTCGCTCGGCCAGCACTACTATGTCTCTGCCGCCACTTAACATTTCCCCAGCTCAGCCGACAGACCGCATCTGTGCTACGGCCTGTTGATTAATCTGCTTAAATTGCTGACACCGATTGCGCTCACTGAGTGCTATCAAGTACACTATTGACACCCAGATCCGGCACAAATAACACACATGAAAGAAGCAAATCGCGACACCACACACTTTGGCTATCAAACAGTAGCAACACAGGAAAAGGCCTCAATGGTGGCCGACGTTTTCCACTCCGTGGCTGCAAAATATGATGTGATGAATGACCTGATGTCATTCGGGATCCATCGCCTATGGAAACGCCAGACCATTGCGTGCTCTGGTGTCCGACAGGGCCACAAAGTTCTGGATCTGGCCGGTGGTACCGGTGATCTGACTGCCAAATTCAGTGAATTGGTGGGTGAAACAGGTCAGGTGATCCTGGGCGACATCAACGACTCAATGCTGCGCGTTGGCCGCGATAAACTGCGCGATTTAGGCCGGGTCGGGAATATCGAATATGTGCAAATGAATGCCGAAGCACTGCCCTTCCCGGACAATAGCCTCGATGTGATCACCATCGCGTTTGGACTGCGCAACGTCACTGACAAAGACAAGGCACTGCGCTCCATGTACCGAGTATTGAAGCCAGGTGGTCGTCTGCTGGTACTGGAGTTCTCAAAAACAGACAACGAAGCATTGTCGAAGCTATACGATTTCTACTCCTTTAATATCCTGCCAACCATGGGTAAATTGGTTGCCAACGACAGCGAGTCTTATCGCTACCTGGCTGAGTCCATCCGTATGCACCCGGATCAGGAAACCCTGAAAACAATGATGGAAGACGCAGGCTTTGAACAAGCGAGCTACCAGAACCTGACGGGTGGCATTGTGGCGCTTCATCGAGGCTTTAAATTTTAACTCCTGAGAAGCAAGGAAACTGTATGTGGATCACGCTGCTCACCGCTGTTGCCGAAAGTGCACTGGATCAGCTGCTGGACAAAGAGCCTGCTGTGGCAATGCAGCTGGCCCCCACACAGCACAAAATACTGGCGATCACCTTAACGGATCTCGGCATGTGCTGTGCCCTGCACTATGTGGGTGAACAACAAGGTAAACCGCACTGTTTTGTCTATGGTCACTACCAGGACAAGGCCGACTGCCACATTACAACCACCTTATCGACTTTGGGTGAAATCTCAGACCCCAGCCAGCTGACGCGCCTCATCCGTGAGGAAAAGCTGGATCTCGAAGGCGACTTACAATTAGCACAAAGTTACAGTAAAGCGTTTTCCGGCCTCAGTATTGACTGGGCAGAGCACCTGTCGCGTCACCTTGGAGATGCCCCGGCGCAACTGTTGGTCGAACGCTGCAAGGCAGCCGCACAACGCGGCGGTGGTCACCTCAAAACCCTACAACGGACCTTTACACAGTTGTGTCAGGACGAACTGAAAGTTGCCGTACACCCACTGGAAGTCCGCCAATTTAAATCCCATACGCGACAGCTGGCTCAACAACTGGCGGCACTGGAACAACGTATCAACGCGTTAAGCGAATTATAAGGAGCTGGGTTTGTCCATCGCTCGTCTGTATCAAATCGGTAAAACTTTTCTTAATTATGGCCTGGACGACCTGCTTCCGAGGCACAAGCAACCCTGGTATGCCCGGGCGGTTAGACGCAGTTTATTCTGGCTACCCAACCAACACAGCGACAAACCCGTCGGTGCGCGCCTCAGGCTGGCACTGCAAACCTTGGGGCCAGTATGGGTTAAGTTTGGCCAGATGCTGTCAACACGTCGCGACTTACTGCCACCGGACATTGCCGAAGAACTCGCCCTGCTGCAGGACAAAGTCGCCCCCTTCCCTGGCGATCAGGCACAGGCACTGATAGAAAAGGCACTGGGCCTCGACAGTATCCACGATGGTTTTGTCGAATTTGAGCAAACCCCGCTGGCCTCAGCTTCTATCGCGCAGGTGCATTGCGCCAAACTGGTGGTTGGGGAAGAATTAAGAGAAGTGGTGGTCAAAGTGATCCGCCCGAATATTGAAAAACAAATTCTTGCGGACCTGTCTTTGATGGAACGTTTTGCTCACCTGCTGGCCAGCCTTATCAGTGCTGGTCGCCGGCTGCGCCCGGTTGAAGTGGTCAGAGAATACCGTAAAACCCTGCTCGATGAACTCGACCTGATGCGTGAAGCCGCCAATGCCATCCAGCTCAGACGTAACTTTGAAGGCTCGGCGTCGCTTTATATTCCAGAAGTGTACAGTGATTATTCGAGACGCAATGTACTGGTGATGGAACGCATTTACGGTATCCCCGTATCGGATACCGAAGCACTGCTGGCCCAGGGCACCAATATGAAGGTGTTGGCTGAGCGCGGTGTCGAAGTGTTTTTTACCCAGGTTTTCCGCGACAGTTTTTTCCATGCCGACATGCACCCGGGTAACATCTTTGTGTCACGCGAAGATCCGCATAACCCGAAATATATCGGCATTGATTGCGGCATTGTGGGCACCTTAAATCGCGAAGATAAACGCTATCTGGCTGAGAACTTCATTGCCTTTTTCAACCGCGATTATCGTCAGGTTGCGCAGTTGCACGTCGACTCAGGGTGGGTACCGCCCGACACCTGTGTGGAGGAGTTCGAGTTTGCCATTCGCACGGTGTGCGAGCCGATCTTTAACAAGCCCCTGGCCGAGATTTCGTTTGGACATGTGCTGGTAAATCTGTTCAACACCGCTCGGCGTTTTAATATGGAAGTGCAGCCCCAACTGGTGCTGCTGCAGAAAACCCTCTTGTACGTTGAGGGTCTGGGCCGCCAGCTTTATCCACAGCTGGATTTATGGAAAACAGCCAAACCCTTTTTAGAAAAGTGGGTGCAGGATCAGGTGGGCCCGTTGGCAGTGGCCAAAAAGCTCTACACTAATTTGCCTTTTTGGGCTGAAAAAATGCCTGAGCTGCCCGATCTTATCTATCAGAACCTGAAGCGTAGTCAGCGCCAAAGTGCCCCCATTGTGCAGCAGAGCAACACAGACACCCGTGCATTGCTACTTGGCATTGCTGCGGCAGCACTCACTATTGTGGCTGGTTTGTGCTTTATTGACGAGCGTCAACTCGCAAGCGGTCTCTGTGCCACACTGGCAATTGCAATATTTATTAAAGCATGGCGCAAAACAGGGTGATATTTTACACACTCGGCGTATAATCTTTCTTAATTCAATAACACATTAAATGGAGTAGACATGGGTTTTGGTGGTATCAGTATTTGGCAGTTGCTTATCATTCTGGCCATTATCGTGCTTTTATTTGGGACGAAAAAACTACGTGGCATTGGTAGTGACTTAGGCAATGCGGTAAAAGGCTTTAAGAATGCAGTGTCTGAAGATGAAGAAGAAAAAAAGTCAGAAAAAGCGGATAGCAAAGAACAGCTGACCGATCAGGCTGCACAGGCTAAAACGACCAGCGAAAAAGAAAAAGACAAGGTGTGATCTGACATGGGGATGTGGGAACTCGTCGTAGTGTTGATCGTTGGCCTGGTTGTGCTCGGGCCAGAACGCCTGCCTGTTGCGATCAGAACGGTCAGCCGCTGGATCAACACAGTCAAATCTGTTGCCAATTCCGTCAAGGCGGAAGTAAGCGAAGAGCTGAGAGTACACGAGTTGCATAGCAACCTGAAAAAAGCCGAAGAGCAAGGCCTGGACAATATTTCCCCAGGTCTCAAGCAATCGGTTGAGGAGTTGCAGCGTGCGGCAGAATCAGTGCGCCACAGCTACAGCAAGTCTCCAGATCAGTCGAAAAACGACAAAGATCCGTCCTCTCAAAACTAACCGTTTACGAGTTTTTGCATGTCAGATATGACAAACAGTGGCTTTATTGGCCACCTTATTGAGCTGAGAAATCGTCTAATTAAGGCGCTACTGAGCATCCTGATCATCTTTATTTCTTTGGTTTATTTTGCCAACGATATATATGCATTTGTGGCGGCCCCACTGGTTGAGAGTCTGCCCGCAAACAGCACTATGATAGCCACGGATGTCACGGCCCCTTTCTTTGCCCCCTTTAAACTGACCCTGTTTGTGTCGCTGTTTCTGGCAGTACCTATGATACTGCATCAAATCTGGGGGTTTCTGGCGCCGGGCCTGTATCAGCATGAAAAACGCATGCTGATGCCCATTCTGCTTTCCAGTATCCTGTTGTTTTACGCCGGTATTGCATTTTGTTATTTTGTCGTGATGCCCATTATTCTCGGCTTTTTTACCGCCGTGGGTCCCGACATGATGACACTCTCTCCGGATATCAGCAGCTACCTTGGCTTCATTTTAAAGCTGTTCTTTGCATTCGGCGTCGCCTTTGAAATACCCGTAGCCATTATGCTGTTGTGCTGGAGTGGCGTCACAACCACACAAAGCCTGGCGCAAAAACGCCCCTACATCATAGTCGGTGTGTTTGTCGTCGCGATGTTTTTAACGCCCCCCGATGTGTTATCGCAAACACTACTCGCCGTGCCTATGGCGCTACTGTTTGAATTAGGATTATTGTTGGCCAGACTGTACAGCAAAAAGCCAGTCGCTGAGGAACAAAGCCATGAATAAAATCACCTTATTACTAAGTGGTGCAGTGGTATTTACCAGTGTGCTTGGCATACAGCCAGCTCAGGCCAAAGGTAAATTACCACATAAATTGCAAGCATGTAGCCAGCTGCAATCCGACGACAAGCGCTTAGCCTGTTACGATAAACTGGCCGCTGACTATGCCAATAAATCACATCCGGTACGTTCTCAGCCGCCAGCAACAGATGCCAAGTCGTTTGGCCTGGAGCACAAACAGGACAACGAGCAGACAATCAGTGCAACCGTGTTAGAACTGAGCAAATCCGCCAATGGATTACGCCGGTTTACGCTCGATAACCAGCAACGCTGGCAGCAGATCGGCACACAAGCCTTCTTTGCTAAAGAAGGGGACACAGTGACTATTCGTCGTGGCTCTTTCAATTCTTTCATCATGCAAAAAGAAGGCTCTAATCGCTCAATAAAAGTGAGAAGGGTAGATTAAATGGCGACCTTTATTGACGCAGGCGTCAACCTGACCAGTACGCAATTTGATACCGATCGCGCAGCCATCCTGACCCGAGCAGCGGATCAGGGCGTGGAATCTATGTTGCTGATTGGGTGTGACTTACTCACCAGTGAACAAAGTCTCGCGCTGGCACAAGAATACAATCAATATGCAACTGCAGGTGTGCACCCTCATGATGCCAAAGACGTGCCGGACGATTTCATCGCCCAATTGCGCCACCTGGCTGCACAAGATCACGTGGTTGCGATTGGCGAGTGCGGACTCGACTTCAATCGAGACTACTCACCCCGTCCGGTGCAACAACTGATCTGCGGTGTGCAACTGGAGCTGGCGCAGACACTCGACATGCCGGTGTATCTGCATGAACGCGAAGCGTTTGATACACTCAGTGGCATGCTGGACGAATTTTCCCTGCGTGGCGTGTTACATTGCTTTACAGGCGATAAGCGCGCTTTGCGCCATTACCTGGATTATGGCCTGATGATTGGCCTGACTGGCTGGCTGTGCGATGAGCGCCGGGGTGAAACCTTACGAGAGTTAGTGCGTTATATTCCAGAAGATCGGATCCTGCTGGAGACAGATGCACCCTTTTTGCTCCCCAGAACGCTCAAACCAAAACCGAAATCCCGTCGTAATGAGCCAGCTTACTTGCCTGAGATTGCACAGCATGTTGCTGCGCTTAAAGACATCTCTCTGGTGCAACTGGCCCGTCAAACTACGGAAAACTTCAACACCTTGTTCCAGATATCGGGGAAAAATGCCTGATGTTGTGGCGCTGGCTGCTCATTTTACTGTGCTTATCCGGTGCTGTTCAGGCACTGGAAGTATCTGCTGAATTTAAGCAACACCAGGCACTGTCCTATCAGTATACTTTCAGCCAGGCCGACACCATTCAGACATTGCTGGCCAGTGATCCACACTGGCAATCAGGCCAGCGCCAACCGTTAAAGCCGCCCGCAAATACCCAAGCCTGGATCCGCGTGTCTCTACACAACCCGGGGCCCATTGAGGTGCCGCTGCTACTGAGCATAGATAACAACTTACTGGATAAAATCACCGCCTACATCCGCCACGATGATGCCTCTTTTCTGACTCTGGCATTGGGTGACGCACTGCCACTGATGCAGCGTCCCATTAAACATGAAGCTCAGCTCATTCCGCTCGAACTGCCAGCACAGAGCCACAGTCAGGTCTATTTACAACTCAGCCATCATGGCACGCTGAATATCCCGCTGAGCCTCTGGCATCCGATAGAATACCTCAAGTACAAGAGCAAGTTTAACCTGGTCTATGGGATTCTCGCCGGGTTTATACTGGCTATGATAGCCATTAACTTTACCCTGTATAGTTTTACTCGTCGGCGTTACTTTTTACATGGCACATTCATTATCGGTCTCTTCTGGCTGCTCATAGTGCACTTATACGGGTTTGGTTACCGTTACCTGTATGGCTCAAGCGTCTGGTTGCAGCAATACGGTCAAAGCTTGTTGGTGATGTTCTCCACGCTGGCCCTGATCCCCATTCAGCGTAGTAAAGCACTGCCTAACCTGCTGCCAATAAAACATGACCGCAAGCTCACCCATCTGCTGGTACTGGGCCTGATCTTAACCTTATTGAGCCAACTCTTGCCGCTGACACACGCCACCTTTGCAGCCTATGGTATGGCACTTACCCTGGTTTTAGGATACATCGTCTGCACCCTGCGCAGTCGTTACCGTCGTACCACCAAAGTCACCGCCCTGCTGATCTACCTCATTCTGTTGATCACGCTCAGCTACCAGCTTGGCTTTGAGCTGGGTCTCTTTGGTGGCGCTCAGCTCGACCGCCCGGTCACTTATATTTGCTACTTGATCCTGAGCCTCTATATCAGCTTTGTGCTGACCCGACAGTTCATACTTGAACGGGAAAAACACATCAAAACACAGCAGCACAAACTCGCCCGTACTCAGGCAGAAGACGCCTTGCTCAAAGAAAAGCTCAAGCTTCAGGAACAGGCACAAGAAGAGCTAGAAAACAGCATTGATGAGCGCACCTTTGAGCTTCAGGTGACCCTCAGAGAGCTGGAAAAGCTCAACATGGAAGACCCCATGACCAAAGTGAAGAACCGTCGTTACTTTGATAAGCGTCTGATGATGGAAGTCCGCCGTTCACGTCGGGAACAAACGACACTGAGTCTGATCATTTTAGATATCGATTTCTTCAAAAAGGTAAACGATAACTACGGGCACCTCGCCGGGGATCACACCATTTGTGCCTTCGCACGGCTGATAGAGCAGCACCTGAAAAGACCCCATGATGAAGTATTTCGCTATGGCGGCGAAGAATTTGTGATCCTGCTGCCTAACACCTCACAAGAGGGCGCGCTGGAGCTGGCCGAGCAGATCCGCCTGGCCACTGAAGCCAATGAGCTGAAAGTCGCCGGTCACCATATTAAATTTACCACCAGTGCCGGGGTTTATAGTGCAATCGCACAGAATACCAACAACCCCACACTATTTACCGATTTGGCTGATAAGGGCTTGTACATGGCCAAACAACAAGGCCGCAATCGGATCTGTATTTACCAACCTAAGCAGGAGACTTAACGTGGCTCAGTCAGGACTGGATCTTTTTCCCTATACGCGTATGCGCCGTATGCGCAAAGACGACTTTTCCCGCCGTATGATGTGTGAAAACACGCTCACGGTAAACGATCTGATCTATCCGGTGTTTGTCCTGGAAGGCAAGAACCGCAAAGAAGCGATCCCTTCTATGCCGGGCATTGAGCGCCTGTCGATCGACCTACTGGTAGAAGAAGCCAAAGAACTGGTGGCACTGGGTGTACCTGCTGTTGCCATTTTTCCGGTTACCCCTGGCGACAAAAAGTCCTTACATGCAGAAGAAGCATACAACCCGGAAGGGCTGGCACAACGCACTGTCCGTGCGCTTAAAAGCGAGTGCCCTGAGCTGGGTGTGATCACCGATGTGGCACTAGACCCATTCACGACACATGGTCAGGACGGAATCATAGACGAAGCAGGTTACGTGATAAACGATATCACCACAGAGGTGCTCGTCAAACAAGCACTGTCTCATGCTGAGGCTGGCGCTGATATTGTCGCCCCTTCAGATATGATGGATGGTCGTATTGGTGCTATCCGTGATGCCCTTGAGGAAGCCGGGCACATTCATACCCGCATTATGGCCTATTCTGCCAAGTATGCATCCAGCTATTACGGCCCGTTCCGTGATGCGGTCGGCTCAGCAGGTAACCTCAAAGGCGCTGATAAGAAGACCTACCAAATGGATCCAGCTAACTCAGATGAAGCTTTACGTGAAGTCGCATTAGACCTTCAGGAAGGCGCGGATATGGTGATGGTTAAACCAGGCATGCCATACCTGGATGTGGTACGCAGAGTGAAAGATGAATTCGGTGTGCCCACCTTTGCTTATCAGGTGAGCGGCGAATATGCGATGCACAAAGCGGCGATAGACAACGGCTGGCTGGCAGAAAAACCAATCGTTATGGAGTCATTGCTCGCTTTTAAACGTGCCGGTGCTGATGGCATATTGACCTATTTTGCAAAGCAAGCCGCTATCTGGTTGAATGATAAATAAATAATAGGTAATTATTAAAAAAGGAGCAATAAATTGCTCCTTTTTTGCATTTTTACGATTAACATTGTGTCATTTTTGTGTAACATACCCCCCGTAAGCTTATGTACCCATTTGGGTTTAAACTACACACGGGAAAAAACATGATAAAAACAAAATTCACTCCACTGGCGCTCCTTGTGGCCGCAGCAACTGCCCCTGTGCAGGCTCAGGTCATCATGTCAGAGTACATTGAAGGTAGCTCATACAACAAAGCCATTGAGCTATTTAATACTTCAGACAGCCCCATTTCACTGAGCGGCTACACGCTCAGCTTCTATAACAATGGTGGTACCGATGCGTCAAACACTATTGAGTTAAATGGTGAGATCGCTGCGGGTAAAACGTACGTAATTGCAAACAACCAGGCTGATGTGTTGATACGCAATGTAGCTCAGTTGATCGACAGCGGCAGCTGGCACAATGGTGACGACGCGATTGTATTACGCAATGGTGAGACAGTGCTGGACAGCTTTGGCCAGGTCGGTGTTGATCCAGGCAGCAACTGGGAAGGCAATGGGGTTGTCACTAAAGACAAAACACTGCGCCGCAACATCGACATTACAACCGGTCGTACAACATTTGATGCTACCTTTGATCCAAGTGCCGAGTGGACCCAATTCGATAAAGATGATTTCTCAGGCCTGGGAAGCCACGGTAGTGACACCGGTGGGGATGATGGCGATGACGGTGGCGATGACACACCATCACCGCTAGTGTGCGGAGATGCCGCCACAGCCATCAATGCGATTCAGGGTAATGCAGGCGAAAGCCCGTTAAAAGATCAGGTTGTGACCATTGAAGCTGTTGTTACCGCAGATCTGCAAGAAGACAACCAGCTTAAAGGTTTCTTTGTTCAGTCACTGGCCAATGACATGGACGAAGACAGCATGACCTCAGAAGGTCTGTTTGTATATTATAAAGACGTCGACGTAAACGTTGGCGATCAGGTACGCGTTCAGGGTACCGTTCAAGAGTTTTATAGTGCCACTCAGCTAGGCAATGTCACCCAACTGGAAATCTGTGGCAGCGCAGAAGTTCAGGCGCAGATGCTTACACTGCCAGTCTCTGAAGTCAGCGATCTGGAAGCCGTAGAAGGCATGTTGGTTAGCCTGTCACATGACATGGTTGTAGCTGACACCTATAACTTGGGTCGTTATGGTGAGGTTGGCCTGGCAACAGAACGCCTTTACCAGGGTACACAAGTGGCCATGCCTGGTGATGACGCCAATGCACTGGAAGCAGAAAACAAGAAAAAGTTCCTGCTGATGGATGATGGTTCAACGGTTCAGAACCCAGAAGTGATCCCTTACCCAAGTACTGGCCTGGATGCATACAAAACCATCCGTCTGGGTGACACTGTGTCTAACCTGGAAGGGGTCATTGCTTACAGCTTTGGTCAGTACCGTCTGAACCCGACGACAGCTCCGACTTTCAATAACACCAATGAGCGTGCAGAAGCACCAGAGCTTGAAGGTGAAGGTGATCTGCGTATCGCCAGCTTTAACGTCCTGAACTACTTCAACGGCGACGGCCAGGGCGCAGGATTCCCGACACCACGTGGCGCAGACACAGCAGAAGAGCTGGTCCGTCAGGAAGCAAAACTGGTATCCGCTATCACCGCACTGGATGCCGATGTTATTGGCCTGATGGAGATAGAGAATGACGGCTTTGGTGAGCACAGTGCTATTGCTGATTTGGTGAAAGCAATCAATGCTGAGTCTGATTACACTTATGCATATGTCGACTTCAACACCGACATGATTGGCGGCGACGATATCACAACCGGTATTATCTACCGCACCGACACAGTAGAAGAAGCCGGTACTGCTAGCTTCACAACCGCAGTGCCGTTTGATTACAGTAACCGCCCACCAACAGCACAGAGCTTCCGTAAGCTCGACAATAACGAAGAGTTTACCGTTGCCGTTGCGCACCTCAAGTCGAAAGGTTGTGGCAGCGCAGACGGTGATAATGCCGATCAGGGCGATGGTCAGGGCTGTTGGAATGTCATCCGTACTGAAGGCGCAAACGCGTTTGCAGACTGGCTGGCAACCAACCCAACAGGCAATGACGATGAAGACGTTATCCTGGTGGGTGATATGAACGCCTATGCAATGGAAGACCCAATGCGTGCCTTCGCAGATAAAGGTCTGAGCAATGTTATGACACATGTGGACGGTGACACACAGAGCTACTCTTATACCTTCTCTGGACGCCTGGGCAGTCTTGACCATGCTGTGGCATCGCCTTCACTGTTAGCAAAGGTCACAGATGCGACAGACTGGCACATCAATGCTGATGAACCGCGTATGCTGGACTACAACACTGAATATAGAACGGATGCACAAATTGCAGAGCTATACGCGCCGCATGCCTACCGTGCATCTGACCACGATCCAGTGATTGTGGAAATTAAAACAGAAGCCGCAGAGCCGCCAGTTGATCCACGTCCGGTGATTGAAGCAGGTCAAAGCTTTGACGTCGCGGAAAACACAGCAATAAACACTGCGATTGGCATGCTTAAATTCTCCGATGCCGATGCAGACGAGACGCCGGTTGAACGTTTTATTGTGACTGGTACAAGCGCCATTTCAGTCAATGAAGTTGGCCAGATTGTTGTTGCCGGCGAGCTGGATTATGAATTCGATAACCGCATCGAATTTATGGTACAGGCACAAGACAGTGCCGGTAACTTGTCAGAGCAAGTACAGGTTGTCGTGAACGTTATCGATGTTAAACAAGGCGATGACAATGACGACGATGATGACTCAGGCAGCCTGGGCTGGTTAGCGCTGTTCGCTGCACCACTGGCATTGCTGCGTCGCCGTACAAAGTAAGATGCCGGGGTGATGGCTTGGGCATGCAATAGTGCTTAGGCCATACCACGTAACAAGAAGATAAAAAAATGCGCCTTGCGGCGCATTTTTGTTTGCTCTCAGTTTTAAGTCATATCACTTGGTGAAGCGAAGTGAATTAATATTTCATCAAGCTTTTACTTGATGGCTTTTCCCCAATATCGGAACAGACAATACCTGAGCTGCTTTTTGCAATTCGACATCATCTATAGACCAATAAGGAAAGGACAAACTTCGGTTGTTATGAAGGACAACCTTTAAACATTGCAATGGACCCAGCTTTTGTAGCTCCAGTGACGCGATTTCGTCTGCGTGCACATATTGTGTTTTCACCCATGTGCGATAACAAATTCCTGCTTTATCGATATGTACAAAGCGCTTGTCGGTCAGTGTCATCAGCACAATCAAAGCGACACCAGACAGTGATACAACCACAAGTGACGATGCTACGCCGTGAAGCGCCACCAAATTCATCATCACATAACACAGCGAAATACCACATACTGTGGCTAAAACGGCAAACCAGCTGATATCCAAATCTATGGTTCTCATGAGTACCTCCCAATTTTACTCAATCACAAACAGAATCGACTGACTCTGGACTCTAATGATAAAGTTGCAAAGTCCCTAAATCAAGTCCGTTTATATTATTTTTAGCAATAGTTGGGCACGCTAACTGGAGAGAAATGATGGCATGATTTTATTTATATTTTTTACCCGAAAAAGAACCAATCTATTTATAAGAGGTAAAAAAAGGCATTAAAAAAGGCCGCGAATGCGGCCTTTTTTCAGAAATCAGTCAACTAATTACTTAGCTGCTTTTTTCTCTTTCTCAGCTGCGATTACTGCGTCAGCAACGTTTGCCGGGCAAGGTGCATAGTGAGAGAATTCCATTGAGAACTGACCACGACCAGACGTGATAGTACGCAGGTGACCAATGTATCCGAACATTTCAGATAGTGGTACTTCACCCTTGATACGAACGCCAGTTGCGCCAGCTTCTTGGTCTTTGATCATACCACGACGACGGTTAAGGTCACCGATTACGTCACCTACGTTGTCTTCTGGTGTGAACACGTCAACCTTCATCACAGGCTCAAGAAGTTGAGGACCTGCTTTAGGGATTGACTGACGGAATGCGCCTTTAGCTGCGATTTCGAAAGCGATAGCTGATGAGTCAACTGCGTGGAAACCACCGTCGAACAGCTCAACTTCAACGTCTAGTACTGGGAAGCCAGCTAGAACACCTTCGTCCATCATCATCTTGAAGCCTTTCTCAACTGCTGGCCAGAATTCCTTAGGAACGTTACCACCAACAACTGAAGATGAGAAAGTGTAGCCAGAGTTAGGCTCACCAGGCTTGATGCGATAGTCGATCTTACCGAACTGACCAGAACCACCAGACTGTTTCTTGTGCGTGTAGCTATCTTCAACTTCTTGCGTGATAGTTTCACGGTAAGCAACCTGAGGCTGACCAACAACAAGTTCAACACCGTAAGTACGCTTAAGGATGTCAACTTTGATGTCAAGGTGAAGTTCACCCATACCTTTAAGGATGGTTTCGCCTGAATCTTCGTCAGTTTCAACCTGGAATGAAGGATCTTCTGCAACCATCTTACCGATCGCGATACCCATCTTCTCGTTACCACCTTTATCTTTAGGTGCTACCGCGATAGAGATTACCGGCTCAGGGAAGATCATCGCTTCAAGAGTACATTCGTGCTTAGGATCACATAGAGTGTGACCAGTCTGAACGTTCTTCATACCAACAACCGCGATGATGTCACCCGCTTGTGCTTCAGTCAGTTCGTTACGCTCGTCTGCTTGCATCTCAACCATACGGCCGATACGCTCTGTTTTACCAGTTGCAGAGTTAAGTACTGTGTCACCTTTTTTCATGCGACCAGAGTAGATACGGATAAAGGTCAGGGCACCGAAGCGGTCATCCATGATCTTAAACGCAAGCGCTTTAAGCGGCTGCTCAGCATCAACAGTTGCAACTTCACCAGTAGGCTCACCTGTTTCTTTGTCAGTAAGCGGCTGAGGGTCAACTTCTGTAGGCGCAGGCAGGTAATCTACAACCGCGTCTAGTACCAGCTGCATACCTTTGTTTTTGAACGCAGAACCACAGAAAGTTGGGAAGAACGCCAGCTCGCGAGTACCTTTACGGATACATGCTTTGATCTGCTCAAGAGAAGGCATTTCACCTTCCATGTACGCTTCCATCAGGTCGTCGTCTTGCTCAACCGCAGTTTCGATCAGCATTTCATGGTATTCTTCAACTTTGTCAACCATGTCTGCTGGTACGTCTTGGATCTCGTAGTTTTCAGGAAGACCAGTCTCATCCCAAACGTACGCTTTCTTCTCAAGTACGTCTACAACACCACAGAACTCGTCTTCGATACCGATAGGCAGCGTCATAACAAGTGGGTTAGCAGCAAGTACGTTTTGAACCTGATCTACTACGCGGTAGAAATCAGCACCCATACGGTCAAGCTTGTTTACGAAGATACAACGTGCAACTTCTGATTCGTTCGCGTAACGCCAGTTAGTTTCTGACTGAGGCTCAACACCGCCAGATCCACAGAATACACCGATACCACCGTCAAGTACTTTCAGTGAACGATATACTTCAACTGTGAAGTCAACGTGTCCAGGAGTGTCGATAACGTTTAAGCGGTGGCCTTTCCACTCACAAGTTACCGCAGCTGACTGGATTGTAATACCACGCTCAGCTTCCTGCTCCATGAAGTCAGTTGTAGACTCACCGTCGTGTACTTCACCGGTTTTATGAATTTTACCAGTAAGCTTTAGTATACGCTCAGTGGTGGTAGTTTTACCCGCATCAACGTGCGCGAAAATACCAATGTTTCTGTACTTTGATAAATCTGCCATTGTTTTGCTCTATTTAAAGTAGAAAAATTATTCGGCGGGAGTATATCACCTCTTTAGGCGAACATCATCCTTCAAGTCGTCTAAAATGCAATCAATTTGAGAAAAAAGTGGTTTCTACTGGAATGTATTTTGCTTAGATGGCTTTTATGCGTTCGAAAACGCCGTCAGATAAAGGCTGTCCCCATTTTATCTAGTAACCAAAGTGTGATGAACGAGCCTAATCAGCGGCCATTTTAATCGCCTAAATAACCGCTGATTGCTGCCCGGGCTTACCTAAAACAGGGGCTTTGACGATGATCTCGCCTCTGAGCATAACGTCTGCTTTGAGGGCGCTAAAACCAGATAAACAAGCCCAGGATCAGCCCAACCCCCAGCAAAGGCACCAAGACAGTCAACACCGCCAATGGCCAGTACGCATCCTGGTGCTTCTCGCCACAGATCGCCCGCACTGTGGTCACGACATAGCCATTGTGCGGCAAAGTGTCGAGTGCACCTGAGCTGATCGCCACCACCCGGTGAAGCTGACTGGCATCCACGCCTAAGTCGAGATAATGTGGCGCCACCAATGGCAGGGCAATGGCCTGTCCACCCGATGCCGACCCTGTCAGTGCGGCGATCACGCTGACCGCAATCGCGGCACCGAGCAATTCGTTGCCGGGAATACTGGTCATCAGGGCAACGGCCTCATTAAAGGCCGGCGTGCCTTTGGCCACCGCACCGAATCCCACCACCGCAGCAGTATTGCCTATTGCCACCAAAGCCCCTGTGGTGCCTAAGTTCACCGCCTGAGATAAATTATGAAAATGCCTGAAGTTAATCGCTAATATCGTCAGCACTCCCCCCAGTAATGCGACGATCAGCGCGTTTTGCTGGAGTGTGCTATGCAGAGTAAATGACAAAATCAACACGACCAGCAAGGGCAATAAACCCGTGATCGGGTGCGGTAAGTTGCGCTGGATCTGTTCAGGGTCATTATCCCGCGCCACAAAACATTCGCCATTGGCCACCGCCCGGCGGATCATCCAGCTCAGTAACACATAGCCTAATCCCGCCATAAAAATAGCCACCACCAGACTTTCCTGCCAGGCAGCATAGGGCGAAGTCCCCAGGTATTTGATTGGGATCCAGTTCTGAATTTCGGGCGACCCCGCAGAGGTCATGGTAAAGGTCACGGAACCAAATGCCAGCACGGCCGGAATAAAGCGCCGGGGTAAATTGGCATCCTTAAACAAGCTCAGTGCCATAGGATAAACAGAGAACGCCACGATGAACACGCTGACGCCGCCATAAGTCAGCAAGGCACAGGCCAGCACCACAGCTAACACCGCGTATTTCATACCGATTTTGCCAATCACATAATGGGCAATGGCATCGGCAGCCCCGCTGTCCTCCATAAACTTGCCAAACAGGGAGCCCAGCAGGAACATTAAAAACCAGGCTTGCAAAAACCCGGCAAATCCGGCCATATAGAGAGACACAAAGGGTTGACCAGCGGTGGCATTAAAAATAGCAATGTCACTGGTCAGCGCCACGATTAATGCGCACAGAGGCGCAGCGATAAACAAGTTGACCCCTCGCAGGGTCAGGCCAATCAGTAACGCCAGTGCGCCGATTAAGCCAAGTAAACTCAGCATACATGTCCTGTTGATTTTTTGTTATTTAAGGTTAGTTATACGGCAATTTGGCACCGGGATCGAGCACCCAAGCAGATCCTTACTGAGGGGGTTCACCGACTATCGAACAACTATAAAGGGAACAAAACATGGCTAAAAACAACACTTCTCTGGGAACACTCTTGGCACTGGTGCTGGCTACCAGTGCCTGTGCACAAGCGACAGAACGCGCAACCTGGCTGTGGAAAAAAGGCGGAGATCCGCTGGGGGCATCCGCCATGATCACCAGCCAGTCGACGCAACAGACGCTGATCGATTTGCTGCAACAACAACATATCACCACCGTTTACGGCTCCTACGGACAATATACACAAACACAGTCTCAGGCCGTCGCACAGTGGAATCAGGCACTTGCTGCGAACGGTGTTCAGTCACATTACCTAATGGCGCAAAATACCTGGGTTTTCGCGCAAAATCACAGCAAAATGCTCAATAAATTACAAACTCGCCTGATCGATTATCAGCGCAATGCTGCGCCTGATGCTGAATTTACAGCACTGCACCTGGATATTGAGCCCCACGCACTGACTGAATGGAAGCAAGGCACGCCCCAGTCTCGTCAGGCGTTGTTGTGGCAGCTCATAGATACATTCAAAGCCATCAGGGCTTTGCTGGATGATCAGGGTATGGCGCAGTTAAAGCTGTACGCCGATATTCCCACCTGGTATGACAGCTCGGCAAAAATTGGCTGGGCCGATCAGGGGACGGCCTTTTTTGCCGCACTTGAAGAAGTGCTAGATGGGATTTCAATTATGGCTTACGAGCGGGATAACAGCGCCTCCATTTTGAATGCCACTGCTGATGAACGGGCACTGGCCTCCCCGACTTTTTCGGTGAGACTGGGCGTAGATGTCAGCAATACCTGGCAGGACCCTGCCCATTTACACCAGATCATTGGTGAGCTGGAAGCCGCGCAACAGCGCGTCGATATTCACGATGCCACTGACTACTATTACTGGCTGCAAGCACACTAAGCCCACGCCTTTACTCACCCTGATGCTCGCATGTCAGTGTTACCCGCACATGCGACGCCAGGGTGTATGCCGGCACTTTATGTTGCGCCCTGAAACCCAGACATAGGACATGCTTAGTACGGGATGAGGGCGCACCTTCAGTGTCAATTGCCTACAATGGTTAAACACAACACACCCAAAATATAAATGAGAATTATTTTCAAAAAGCAATTGACAGGCACAAAGATCTAATTGATAATCAATCTCAACAAAGTGACTTGACGGTTCATTTTGTTACTCTAATTGTTTCTCGACCCTGAAACGCGTGTCGCGCACGATAACAGCACTGGTTGTTAATGAGTTACATTGACGCCCCTTGGTGTAACTCAACAACCGCCTTATATTTTACTTGCTACATTGCTCATATCGGTGACGGTAGATATGATCCCAAAAGGCCCTCCTCAGGGCTTTTTTCATTTCTGAACGAAGACAGACTCTCTTTCATATTCTCCATGACAACTAAGCGCCAGCCACATCATCAAAAACATCGGTGTAAAGCCCCGCACAACAGCAAGCAGTAAGGGACAAACTAAATGAGAATTATTTTCAAAAAGTCATTGACAGGAACAAGGATCTAATTGATAATCAATCTCAACAAGGCGAGATTGACGGCTCACTTTGTCGAAGTACGTAATTTGTTTCTCGACCCTGAAACACGTGATGCGCACGTAAACAGCGCAGGTTGCAGGTGTTAAGTATTAACGCCCCTTAATGCCGGATGCTTGCAACCAACTTACTATTTTACTTGCTACATTGCTCATATCGGTGACGGTAGATATGAACGTAAAAAGCCCTGACCAGGGCTTTTTTTATGCCTGAAATTTACTGCCTGATGATCCAATTACAAAAACGCAAATGAGAATTAGTTTCAAATAAGTGTTGACACCCACCCGGATCTAACTGATAATCATTATCAACAAGGCGAGATTGACGGCTCAATTTGTTGATGTTTTAACTTGTTTTCGACCCAGAATAAGTACGTGTTGCTCACGCAAAAAAGCTTAGGTTGCAGGTGTAAAGCACTGACGCCCCTTGGTGCAGCTCACAGGCAACCCACTATATTACTTGCTACATTGCTCATATCGGTGACGGTAGATATGAATGTAAAAAGCCCTGCTCAGGGCTTTTTTTATGTCCGGAATTTACCTGCCTGACACAGGACAACCTAAATGAGAATTAATTTCAAATAGGTATTGACACCCGATTAGATCTAACTGATAATCATTATCAACAAAGAGAGGTTGACGGCTCAATTTGTTGTAGTACTCAGTTTGTTTCTCGACTCAGAAATACGTGTTGCTTACGCAAAAAGCTCTGGTTGCAGGTGAAAAACATTAACGCCCCTTGATGTGGCTCACAGGCAACCAACTCACATTTTACTTGCTACATTGCTCATATCGGTGACGGTAGATATGAAATCAAAAAGCCCTGCCCCGGGCTTTTTTTATGCCTGATTTTTACTTCAACCCCATGAATTAACGACGGTTTTTACGCGCGCGCGCGCGGCGCTGGCGCTTTTCTTCCTCTTTGGCTGCTTTCTTCGCCTCTGCAGCCAGACGCAACTGCGCCACCATCTCTTCTTCCTCATCCCGCATTTGTGGTGTTTCCATGGTGATACGGCCAATGACAGCATCGCGCAGTTCGTTGATCAGGATCTCCGACATTTTGTGCGTATCGACCTGATTACCACCGCGAATACAGCCGCGCTTACGTCCCGCCATTTCGATAAAGGTCCAGTCGCATTCAGGCAGCTCATCAATTTTATAGCGCGCCTGTAACAGGTGAGGATAAGCCTGTAACAGGTACTCAGCGGTATAACTGGCGACTTCCTCATAATTGATTGCAGTATCACGAATGGCACCGGTGGCAGCCAGACGATATCCCGAGTTTTCGTTTTCTACTTTAGGCCACAACATGCCCGGCGTGTCATACAGCATAATGCCGTCTTCCAGCTTAATACGCTGTTGGGCCTTAGTGACCGCCGGTTCGTTGCCCGTCTTAGCCACAATTCGTCCGGCCAAAATATTGATTAAGGTAGATTTACCGACGTTGGGGATCCCCATGATCATGGCCTTTAGCTGCTTATCCTGACCCACCTTTTGCGGTGCCAGCTTCTTACACAAGGCATTGATCCGCTGTACCTCGTTGCCCTTGTCATGGCCAAATGCGAGGGTTTTGACGCCATCTTCGCGCTCAAAGTAATCCATCCAGGCCTGTGTCTGCTCAGGGTCGGCCAGGTCAGCCTTGTTCAGAATTTTGATGACCGGTTTGTCGCCGCGCAACTGCCCCACCATGGGATTTTCACTGCTGTAGGGTATACGGGCATCCAGCACTTCAATAATCACATCCATCTGCGGCATGATCTCTTTGATCTCATTGCGCGCCTTGTTCATATGTCCCGGAAACCACTGGATACCTGTTCTGCTCATCGTTTTCTACCTTATTAAATCTGGCTGTGTCAGACTGTAGACGCACAGAAAACATACTTTCTGCAACCCGGCCACGCGACACATGAATAACGCATAGTGTACTATAAACGTGGATATTGGGGGATCAAAGATGCAGCAACAGGTTACACCAAACAGGGAGCATGTGTTTTGAAAGGAAACTGGGACAGTGCCGCGGTCAAAAGTGTCTTTTACACTGGCCTGCTGCTATTGCTGGGTATTGCGGCCTTGATGTTTGATGACTTCCCCGGTCCAATGGAAACGGTCCGCCTGCTTACCACCATCGCGCTCTTCTCAGCATTTTACCTCGCTTTCTCCGTGATAGGCTGGCTCGCCATTGGGTTGCCGGTTCACTGGCTGTGCGGCCGCTATACCAATGGCCATCTTGTTTTCTACGCAACCCTGCCCGCCATACTGCTGATACTCACACTGACTTTTAACGGGCTCTGGTTACTGCCTGGCTGCGCACTTTTGCAGGCTTGTCTGTTCCGCTACTACCTGCATTTTGACTAACGTAGATCAGCCTGATTTTCCCCGCACAAAATGTGTATTTACCGATATAATGGCGTTTTTGCTAAATTGGACAGGCAATGGCACTCAAATCAACTATTTTAAAGGCCAACCTCTCGCTCAGCGATATGGACCGTCATGTGTATCAGGACATCAGTGTCACGCTGGCACAACATCCATCAGAAAACGCCCAACGCGTGATGGTCAGGCTACTGGCATTTGCACTGGAATATCAGGATGGACTCAGTTTCAGTAAAGGCTTATGTGTCGAAGACGAACCGGATATCTGGCTAAAAAACTACAGTGACGAAATCGAGCTGTGGCTCAGTGTTGGCTTGCCGGAAGAAAAATGGCTGAAAAAAGCCAGCAATCGAGCCAAACAAGTGGTACTTTATACGTATGGTGAGAACAACCAAGGCCCATGGTGGCAAAAGAACCAAAACACCCTGCGCCAGTATAGCAACCTAAAAATCATCAGCCTGCCTTATAGCGCCACCAGCGTGATGGCTGAAATGCTAACGCGTACAATGGCATTAACCGTCACAGTGCAGGATGGCGAGATTTGGTTCAGTGATGAACAACACAGCGTGCACCTGATCCCCGAAACACTACAAGGATAAGCTCACCCAGGTGCAAAAGAGGTAAAAACAATGGCAGTAACCAAAGTGGTCGTCTTACATGGATTGTATATGTCTGGATTTGTCATGCGCCCGCTGTGCGAGCGTCTGGAAAAACTTGGCTTTGACATCCTCAATCTCAGCTACAACACGCTGACACCCGACAGACACGCTATCTTTGAACAAATCGATGCCTTTGTTGCGGGCCATGATGCCGCGTTGGTCTGCCACTCCATGGGTGGCCTGGTGGCCCGGGATTACCTCACTCACAATTCAGCCGCCAGTGCGGCCATCAGCAAAGTGATCACCCTGGGGACACCACACAAAGGCAGCTATATCGCCAAACACATGCATGATCACGGCTTCGATATGCTGCTCAAAAACAGTGTCGAATACCTGCTCAGCCAACAGCAAAACTGGCCGTTTAAAGCCAAGCTTTATAGTATCGCCGGAGACTTGCCAATTGGTCTGATGCCGCTGTTGAAAAAAGGCAGCCGTTCCGATGGCACCGTGCTACTGGACGAAACCAAGTTGCAGGGCATGGCCGAGCACAAGATCTTTCGTCTCAGCCATACCACCTTAATTTATTCCCGGACGGTGCTCGATTACATCGTCGACATACTCGAACTCGAGCTGTGGCTCAGTGTTGGCTTGCCGGAAGAAAAATGGCTGAAAAAAGCCAGCAATCGAGCCAAACAAGTGGTACTTTATACGTATGGTGAGAACAACCAAGGCCCATGGTGGCAAAAGAACCAAAACACCCTGCGCCAGTATAGCAACCTAAAAATCATCAGCCTGCCTTATAGCGCCACCAGCGTGATGGCTGAAATGCTAACGCGTACAATGGCATTAACCGTCACAGTGCAGGATGGCGAGATTTGGTTCAGTGATGAACAACACAGCGTGCACCTGATCCCCGAAACACTACAAGGATAAGCTCACCCAGGTGCAAAAGAGGTAAAAACAATGGCAGTAACCAAAGTGGTCGTCTTACATGGATTGTATATGTCTGGATTTGTCATGCGCCCGCTGTGCGAGCGTCTGGAAAAACTTGGCTTTGACATCCTCAATCTCAGCTACAACACGCTGACACCCGACAGACACGCTATCTTTGAACAAATCGATGCCTTTGTTGCGGGCCATGATGCCGCGTTGGTCTGCCACTCCATGGGTGGCCTGGTGGCCCGGGATTACCTCACTCACAATTCAGCCGCCAGTGCGGCCATCAGCAAAGTGATCACCCTGGGGACACCACACAAAGGCAGCTATATCGCCAAACACATGCATGATCACGGCTTCGATATGCTGCTCAAAAACAGTGTCGAATACCTGCTCAGCCAACAGCAAAACTGGCCGTTTAAAGCCAAGCTTTATAGTATCGCCGGAGACTTGCCAATTGGTCTGATGCCGCTGTTGAAAAAAGGCAGCCGTTCCGATGGCACCGTGCTACTGGACGAAACCAAGTTGCAGGGCATGGCCGAGCACAAGATCTTTCGTCTCAGCCATACCACCTTAATTTATTCCCGGACGGTGCTCGATTACATCGTCGACATACTCGAACGTAATACCAATTTCACTTAATACCTGGTCTATTTGAAGGAGCAAATAGGACGCTAACGGCGTTAAAAATTTCTTATTTAGAACAACTAAATAGCAAAATTTTTGCCTCGCCTATAGGGATGTAGGTGCCTCAGCGATAGCAGGACGCGGGAGCGGTGTTATCGACCCTATTTTCTCGCCTCAAAATAGACCACTTAATTAAGCAAATTGGTATAATCAATGATCGCCGTTGGCTGCAATTTTGTATGCCACCAATGCGATGATCCCCACAATCAGTGGAATGGGCGCTGCGATATAACCGAACGCATCTGAATTTGCATAGCTGGCACCTGCCAGGTGGCCAACCAGGCCCACGACAAAGGTCAACAGTGCTATCACTACGACAGCGATTTCGGATTTATGTTGAGAAGGGGTTTTACCTTGCATGATACGCTCCTTGGGTGCTGCACAGTATTTGTGCTCTGGCACACCGAAATAACAACCTAACGGGATGGCTCAGATACGCACTTACACTACCCTGAAAAAGTTCACGCTCTGTGCCTGTTAAGTTCATTATGCGCCTCTGGATCGTGGAAATTTTGACCTAAATCAAAGCGCTGCTGTGGCGAAAAGACAACCCATTTTACGTTTGAGATAGATCAACTTAGCAGTCGTTGTTGGGGCACGGCGTCGCAAACTGGCAAACTTTAAGCATCCTTAACACCCGCGCTAAGCTGCTGCTATATCTTATTTTTTCCAACCATGAGACGCTTGCATGGCGGCACTGTCTTCAATAATCTCGATACCTGCAATCGACTTTTCCCATTTGGCATCTGCCGCCTTTTTAGTCACACTAAGCATCAATCAGACGCACCATGTCGCGTCCTCTTTTTTAACCACAGTACAGGAGTAAACAATGAGCAACAGTATTGGATTAGACAGTCAGAAAAGTCAGGCACTGGTAGGCAGCCTCAATACCCTGTTAAGTAGTTACCAGATCCAGTATATGAATGCCCGCAGTGTTCACTGGAACATCAAAGGCCGTAACTTCTTCGAGTTACACGTTAAGTTTGAAGAAATTTATAACCAGTTGCTGCTTCAGGTCGATGAAATCGCAGAACGTATCCTGACCATTGAAGGCACTCCTTTGCACGCCTTCAGCGATTACCTGGAGCACAGTCAAATCAGTGAAGCGAAAGGGATCAGTGATGGCCAGGAAGCAGTAAAACGCTTACTGGATGGCTTTACCACCTTGATTAAAATGCAGCGCGATATTCTGGAGCAGGCGGGTGATGCCAGCGATGAAGGCACCGCAGCAATGATGAGTGATTACATCAAAGAGCAGGAAAAACTGGTGTGGATGCTTAAAGCGTATCTTGCATAACACTCAATGATAAGTGGAGGGCACGCCCTCCACCTCAAACAAGGCGACTCAACTCAGCCAGGACGTCGCATCACGATAATGCGGGTGCTGGACCAGGTAAGCGTCCGCATCCAGGTAAAATAACACTTTCACCGGGTGTGCCTGCCACAGTTGTGTCAGTAACTGGCGCGACAACGCGTTCACTCCAATAAAATCAATTTCCTGATAACCACGCTGGGCCACATCTGCAAAATACACCTGCAATGCAGCCAGACTGTCTGCGGTTGCCAGTTCACATTGGGTCAGGTTTATCACCACCCGCTGAAGCTCACCATCGGTATAAGGCGCAATCTCAGCCAGAGCCTGCTGCTCAAACGCTCGCACGCCTTCACGATTAAATGCGCCAACCAGATCCACAAATATCACTGGCGGCACAATGTCGATTTGCCATTTTCCATGTGCTGCAAACATACCTTGTTCTCCAAACGTTTGTATCACCTGTGTCACGTTTTCTGGCAAACCGGCTGACAGATGCCAACCGGCGGTTGCCCCAGTTAGTGCTCTAACAAACCAATAAAGAAGGCCATTTCCAGGGCTTTTTCATGCAGGCTCTTAAAGCGACCTGAAGCGCCTCCGTGTCCGGCATCCATATCGGTTTTAAACAACAGTTGATTGTTATCGGTTTTTAACTCTCGCAGCTTCGCCACCCACTTCATCGGCTCCCAATACTGCACCTGAGAATCATGCAGGCCAGTTGTTACCAGAATATTAGGATAGTCCCCTGCACGCAGGTTGTCATAGGGTGAGTAGGCCAAAATAGTACGGTAATCCGCCTCATCATTGGGGTTCCCCCACTCGTCATATTCATTGGTGGTCAGCGGAATGCTTTCGTCCAGCATGGTTGTGAGCACATCTAAAAACGGCACATGACAACCGATACCACGATATAGCGCAGGCGCCTGATTCACCACGGCCCCCATCAGCAGACCACCGGCACTGCCGCCAGAAGCAAATACTTTGTCCGCAGCGCCGTACCCTTGTTCGACCAAAGCCCGGGTTACATCTTCAAAATCGTTAAAGCTATTTTGCTTATGCGCTTTTTTACCTTGTTCATACCAGTGACGACCCAGCATTTCTGAACCACGAATATGCGCAATGGCATACACAAAGCCACGGTCCAGCAGGCTCAGCGTGTTACTGGAGAAGTTCGGATCTATGGTGATCCCGTAGGCACCATAGCCATATTGCAGCAAGGGGTTGGTGCCATCTTTATTGAACTTATCTTTACGATAAACCAGTGACACCGGCACTTCGACACCGTCACGTACAGGGATATGTAATCGCTCAGACGCATAGTGCTCCGGATTAAATTCACCCAGGACTTTCTGTTGCTTCTTCAGGGTCTTTTTGCCCCCATCCAGTGCAAAATCATAAATACTGCTTGGCGTAGTCAGGCTTGAATAATAGATCCGAACCACCTGAGCATCGGGCTCAGGGTTATAGCCCAGGCCTGCGTAGAAGCAGGCATCATCAAATTTCAGCTGATAACTGTGCCCGGCATAGTCGTGCACCACAAAGCGGATCTGACCGCGCTCACGCTCCGTCACAACATAGTGGCTGTTGAACAATTCCATGCCTTCAAGCAGCACATGTTCACGATGTGCAATGAGCTCTTCCCACTGTTCTGGCTCTGCCAGCGTATCTTTAGTGGCACGCAACAGGCGGAAGTTTTTCGCTGCCCGGTTCGACACCAGGTAGTAATACTCGCCCAGCTTATCCAGCCCATATTCATGACCCGGCGTACGGGCCAGCAAAGGTTCAAACTTACCCAGCGGCTCATCAGCCGACAGCGCCAGAATGTCTGTGGTTTCCGTCGCCGCCAGATGAATGTAGATTTCGCTTTCATCGCGACTCTTGCCCAGGCCCATATAGAACTGACGATCCTGCTCTTCATACACCAGCTGGTCGTCACTTTGCGGCGTCCCCAAAACATGGCGGTAAACCTGATAACCCAGCAGGGTTTGCAAGTCTTTACGGACGTAAAACACGGTTTTGCTGTCGTTGGCCCAGACCACTTCCCCTTCGGTTTCAGTCAGTACGTCACTTAGCATTTCGCCGCTTTGTAAGTCTTTAAAGCGCACCGTATAAATACGCCGACCGTCCGTATCTTCACTGTAGGCCAGCAAATTGTCATTGGGGCTGACGGCAATGTCACCCAGTTCAAAAAACTCGTAAGCCTTCGCCAGCTGATTGACATCCAGCAGTAATTGCTTGTCCGTCATGGCTTCGTCGCCGCCACGGTAGTGACGAGAATATTCATCGTCGCCGCTGACTTCGCTCATATACCAAAAACGCCCGTCCTTAACCGGCACCGTGCTGTCATCTTTGACAATGCGACCTTTCATTTCTTCAAATAACTGGTCCTGTAGCCCTTTATGCGCTGCCATCTTCGCCTCACAATAGGCGTTCTCAGCACGCAAATGGTCTAGTATCTCAGCGTCCTGACGTTTATCGTCACGCATCCAGTAGTAGTTGTCTGTCCTTTGGTGTTGGTGATGTGTCATGGTGTGTGGCACTTTTTTAGCCACTGGCGGGGTCAGGGTTTTGGTCACTCACTTGTTCCTAATTTGTTAAAAATCATTGTGATCCTAACATAGCAAATAAACGCCTGAGATGTCATTTAATTCACTGTGAGCCGCAGGGATTCTATCTGCAAAAGAAAAAGGCCAGCGAATGCTGGCCCAGATGATATTTCACTCTTGCGTCACACGCTTAGTGTCACACCGTCCACGATTCTGACTAGGGGCGAAAATAGCAAGTGACCTGAGCGGTCAGGTTGGGCAATACCCCGGTATACGTAAATCGGCATTGATAATCCAGTTCATCAAACATGTCTTGCATTGCATCCTCACGCTCACGATATTCACCCCGACCATCACCATGGTCGTATTCAACCAAAACCCTACCGCCGGGTAAGTGATCGAACCGCACGGCATCTATATCTGTGCAGTAGCTCCCTTCAAGGCGACATAAACTCTGAGGCACATTTTGATTTCCTACCCGTTTAAGATTCATACCATAAAATTGAACCCCCCCCTGGTTAGTTGACTTTTTGCTTTTGTCCTTCATTAAGTCCGCTAATTGTTTTACTCCCTCAGAGCCAATCGCTCCAGCCAATCCTTCCAAAAACTTATTGGCAATCGCAGGATCGTCAGGCTGCCGATTAGGGCGTCTGATAACCCTTTGGATTTGATCTTCACCATCCGACAAATCCACAGCACTCTCGTATAAACTGTTGTCTTCTTCTAAAGTGATAGGATCAACCTTATGAGGAATGCAGCTCGGATTATCAAAACAGGGGTCGACGACGAGCATAACGTATTTATAAAACCGCTTATATTTCATCGCCGCGGCAAAATCATAATACAACCTATCGTGAAAGGAACTAGTAATACAATTGTCACTGCGATTACAGTCATATATAAACTTAATTGTGCTGATTTGACCAGTGCGCGAGCTCTCGGAAAATATTACCCGAACCTCTTGCCCTTGCGACTTAAAAAAGATCCCTGGTTTTTCATTTGCTGACGCAAAACAGGATGCAGACAAGCCTGCGGCAAGCAAAAGACTGCCTGATAAAACCTTTAAATTAAACATCACATTCTCCTTATAATAATGTTCACACAAAAGATACAATAAAGTCACATTGGGTGCAATTGAATTTACCTAAAAATGACACATCCAATGAATGCTGTGAGATCGATAAAAAAGGCCAGCGAATGCTGGCCCAGATGAATTGCAGTTATGTCGAAACATATATCGCCATGACTACGGGCGATAATAACACGTGACCTGCGCGGTCAGATTTGGTAACACCCCGGTGTACACGAAATGGCATTGATATTCTAATCTTTCAAACAGCTTCTCTAGCTGATTTTCTCTTTCTCGATATTCTCCATGGCCATTGCCATGCGGATACGTAACCAGCATTGTGTCGCCATTCAAATGTTCGAATTGTACTTCATCAACAGGCTCACAAAGGTTAACGGTAACTCTGCACATGGAGCTTGGTTTACTTTGACCATTGCTGGTAGTTGGTCCAATTACAACATATATTGGCATGCCATTCTTGTCTCTGACGCTTTCGCTCTTAAAGTAATCGGCGACCTCTGCAACCACTGTCGAACCAACTGCTGTGGCTACAGAGTCCCATAATTTGGTAAAGAAGCCAGGGTGTGTAGGCTCAGGCTGTGGCCTGCGGTTACCTGACTGAATATCAGCGTAGTCTTCATTCAGTTTATCAGATGAGCTGACACCTGGATTGACATCATGAGGTATACAATTTTCATGTACCTGGAAACAAGGATCATACCAACGCTCTACATACTTGTAAAAACGACGATATTTCAAAGCGGCAGCAAAATCTTCCAGTAACTTAGTCTGAAACTCATTGGTCTGGCAGTTACCGTAATAACCACAGTCCACTCTAAACATCAAACGAGATACACTACGGTTCTCAAATTCGGGGTCGACCCCAATTTCATATCCCTGAGATTTGAAAAAAATACCATCCTTCGCTTCCACCTGATTAAGAAGAGAAGAGAAAACTAGCATTGTATAAATAGCAAAATAAAAACGACTCATTTAATTTCCTTTTATTAATTCCATAGTTCGTCAACACAAAGTATCTAAGAGCAGCGATAAAACCACTCATCAAATACTACATTTAATATACAATAAAGGTACATTTTATTGCAACTTAATAAAACCACAATATACACAAAAAATTTACCTCATTAACCAATAAAAAAGGCCAGCGAATGCTGGCCTCTAAAGGTTGTAACTTTGGCAGATAGTTAGCCTTGCGGCTGACTTGCCCCGCGATTCATAACATGACGTGCGGCTTTACCAAACACACCGAAGAACCCGCCAAATACCTTGCTGATATCAATTAGAATGATATACAGGCACGGTACCAGCACCAGGGTGATCAAGGTCGCGAACAGCACCGCAAAGCCCAGTGATACCGCCATGGGGATCACAAACTTAGCCTGTAAGCTGGTCTCAAAGATGATGGGCATAACACCGGCAAAGGTGGTGATAGACGTCAGGGTAATTGCCCTGAAACGCGCACACCCGGCTTCAACCACGGCATCTTTCAGCTTCACGCCTTCTTTTCTCACCTGGTTCACATAATCGGTCATGACCAGCGAGTCATTGATCACAACCCCCGCCGCCGCAATCAGACCATAAGTCGACATCATGCTCATATCCAGACCAAAGAACCAATGGCCCCAGATGGCACCGACCAGGCTGAACGGGATCACCGACATAATGATTAACGGCTGACCATAACTCTTCAGCGGCACCGCCAGTAAGATATAAACAATAAACATACCGGCAATGAAGAACATCATTTGCTCGTTGGCCTGCGCCTGATCTTCTTCGATATCACCGCCCAGTTCGGTCTTCACTTCAGGGAACTGTTCAAACAGCTTAGGCAACAGGTTATTTTTGATATTCTCAACCACCTGATTAGGTTCAATCACCTGCTCATCAATGTTGCCGTAGATATACACAGTGCGGTAGCCATTTTCACGACGAATATAGCTCACACCCGGGCGCTCCACGAACTCAACCACATCGCCCAGCATCACGTCTTTGCCCTCAGGCGTTGTGATGACCGTATGCTTCAGTGATGAGAAGGCTTCCCTGTCCAGGCGCGGGTAACGCACCATCACTTTGATTTCTTCACCATCGCGGATCACGCGCTGCGCTTCCCCACCATAGAAACTCATGCCTACCTGGTTAGCAATGTCTGACAGGCTCAGGTTCAAATCGTACGCCACCTGCTTGAGCACCAGCTGCACTTCTTTGCTTTCCGGGTCGATACTTGAACTCACATCAAACAGACCCTTTTCTTGTTGCAGCATAGAAATAAACTGGCGACCCGCAGCATTGAGCATATCGATGTCCGGACCATACAGCAGATAGCCAAACTCGCCCTGCCCCTGACCTTCATCGTTAACGTCATCAATTACCAGCAAAGACTTCACACCAGCAATGTCCGGCATGTTTTCACGCCAGCGACGCGACAGCTCAAAGGCATCAAACGGGCGGTCGTCTTCTTCTACCAATACCGCCAGCACGTTGCCTTCTGTACGACCCTCATTCCAGACCATGATGTCTTTGATCATGCGCTGTCCATATTCCTGCTCGATCTCGTCTTCCACTTTCAACATCATGTTTTCGATGATGGTCAGCGCTTCCAACGTTTGCGAGTCCGAGGCATTGTCGTTCAGGGTCAGTTTCACCATAGGGTAATCGTGTGGTACTTTGGGCATCGCCACAAACCTGACCTGATTCGAGGTGATCAGTGACACGCTCAGTATGAGCATACCAACAAAGCCACACAGCACCGTCCAGCGCCACTGTACACAGGTTTCAATGAGGTTGCGGTAAGGCCCATTCACAAAGGCGAAGAAACGCGTGTTGAACTTCGCACGCCAGCTGCCCTCACGCATCGGTGAAAACTTGGTATGGCCAATGTGTGCTGGCAGGATCCACTTAGATTCAATCAAACTGAAGGCCAGACACAGCATCACCACAACCGCTATCGATTTGAAGAACGCCGCTTCCGGGCCACTCGACAACACCATAGGGGCAAACACCGCCATGGTCGTCAATACCCCGAATGTGGCCGGTGTGGCGACCCGTTTCGCGCCAACCACCACGTTATTCACGCCAGGTCCTTTACGCTCAATTTCGGTATAGGCGGCTTCGCCTATGACAATGGCGTCATCCACCACGATCCCCAGCACCATGATAAAGGCAAACAGAGACACAATGTTCATACTGATGCCAAATACCGGCATCATCATAATGGCGCCCAGGAAACACACAGGCAGACCCACCATAACCCAGAACGCGAGCTTAAAGCGTAAGAAAATGCTCAGCATAATGGCGACCAGAATCGCCCCCTGGAACATGTTCTTTTTCATCATGGCCAGACGCGCTTCAAGGTAATAAGTCATGTCCACAAAGGCCGTTAACTCAACCCCTTCTGGTAGCGTTTTATTCTTCGCTTCAATGTAAGAGTGGATCGTATTGGCGATTGGCACCATGTTTTGATCGTTGGTCGCTTTCACCGACAGATAAGCGGCGTTCACACCATTGAGTTGAAAGTAGAATTCACCTTCAATGAAGGCGTCTTTGATTTCTGCAACATCCTGCAACAGCACTTTAGCGCCGTTTTCGCCCACTTTAACCGGGATACGGCGGAATTCGTTACCACGGTATTTCTGATTTTCGACCCGTACGGAGATCAGGCCCGAATTGGTCCGGATCTGACCGGCTGAGACATTGGTTGAGTAGCGACTGATCGCCGTGGCCACTTCTTCCATCGACATGTTGTAACGGCGCAGCGCATCCGGGTCAACTTCAATGGCAATTTCATATTCCGGCATATTGCGATCGACCAAAGAAATATTAGACAGCTGCAACAGCTCATCTTCGACTTCTTTCGCCAACGGCTTCAGTTGTGTCAGAGGCAGATCAGCCACCAGGGCCATCTGTACAACATCCTGAGTAAACTCTATTTGTTGCACACGGATCGGTTCCATCGAGGCCGGGAAGGTTGCGATACCATCGACCCGGGAGCGTACTTTATCGGCGACATCGGCCAGCTCAGCGCTGGTGTCAATCTCCAACTGCACGCTACCGCCGTTACGGTAGGCACGATAAACCGCCTTGTCTATTTCCGTCACATCCTTCAGTGCTTCTTCCACCTTTATCAGGATACTTTCTTCAATTTCCTGTGGCGAAGCACCCGGATAGGTCGCATTAACCGAGATGAGATTAAGCTCAATACTCGGAAACATCTGACGCTGGATCGTAAAGTAACTGATGATCCCCATGATCAGGATAAAGAACATCATCAGATTCGCAGCGACCGGGTTATGCGCAAAGTAGGCTATCAGCCCCGTTTGCTTTGGTGTTGGTTGTTCACTCATTATCCGTCCCTGCCGTTATAGCTTTTCCAGGCCAGAGCCCTGCGTATTGGTCTCATCTGCACCCGCAACTTTCACCGACATACCACGCTGTGGGTATTCAGGTAAGGTGACAACCACCTTGTCACTGTTGTTCAGTCCGGCACCCACCAGGAAGTATTCCCCTTCCTCACGGACCACCTGTACCTCACGAGGCTCAAGCTCCGCATTGTCATTGATCAACCAGACCGTCTGGTTATTGACCAGCTCTTGTGGCAAACGATAGATTTGTTTGAGCGTTTTACCTAAAAAGCTCACCTGTACATACGTACCAAACTTCACTTTTGGTTTATCACTGTTCAGACCGTATGGATCTTCGATACGCACGACCAGGTTGCTCATACGTGTTTGGGTATCAACGGTGCCCAGGTCACGATGGATCTGCGCTTCGCGGGTAAAGCTATTCACGCCTTTATTGAACACAGTCGCTTTGGTACCACCCACGGTTTCAGGTAAAAACACTGAATCGAAACCTGCGATGGGGATCACCACTTCGGCTTGCTCAATGTTATTAAGCTGGGCAACCACACTGCCCGTTGACACAAACTGACCCAGGCCCACGTCACGAGACACAATCAAACCATTGAAAGGTGCAACCACATCACAATTATCCAGGTCACGCTGGGCACGCATTAATGCGGCCTTGGCAGATTTAACCGCCGCTTTGGCACTCATCACCTGAGGTTTACGCAAAAACAGGTCGGTGTGTTTTTTGTTAGGGAAACGTTTGGCTTCGTCTGCTGCCACGTCTGCCTGTGCCTGCTCTTCAATCAAGGCCGCCTCAGCACTGGCCAGCTGAGCTTCGGCCTGTAATACCGCCGCTTCGTAATTGTCTTTTTCTATGCTGAGCAGAATATCGCCCTTCGCAACCACGCCGCCGGCCAAAAAGCTGGGATGCCAGTAAACGACTTCGCCGGCTACCTGAACAGACAGTTGGGTTGTTTCAAGTGGTGTGACTTCACCGTAACTCTGAATAAGAACCTGATGATCCTGTGCCTGAACGGATTCGACCTGTACCACAGGGCGTGTATCCACGACCTGCTCATCTTCCTCACCCTTTGCGACCGCGTTGATGGCTGAAAAGCCTGCCACCCCAAGGCCCAACGCCACAACGGGAAAGATCCATTTTAGTGCTTGTGCTTTCATGACTTTACCTATTGATATTTTCCTACTGCCTATCTTACCAATATAGAGACGTTCAATAACGTGACATTTGTAAGAATCTGTTACTGATTTAGCAAAAATCTTTCAGTTGGCTTTTAGTATGGTAATAGTCCAGCAATAAAACCATTAAAAACATAAAGGTAACAGCCATTAAAAAGCTGGTTACCAGGCCCAGCAACGCCGTTTTAAATACCCAGCACAGCAGCGTAAGTAACAACAATGCCACAAAAGCAACTGGTAAGACCTGACAAAAGCGCCTGATCAATTGCTCTTTTAGCAACGTGCCCGCCTTGGCACCCACCTGCCATTTGATGTGCCACACAGGTGCAGACAACAGCGCCAGGTAGCCCAACACCCCATATAAGCCCGCACCGACCAGCAGCAACATCAACAGACTCAGGGTGATCCCCGTATAGGCACTGAGCCGGGCCGATTTACTCAGCGCAGCGGCACGCGCCGTCATGCTGGTTAACTGAAATACACTTTGCGTAGGATCTTGTACGCGCAGCAGAGCATTCAGATCAGATTTTGCGAGCGACAGCCCTGGCTTCAGCCGGATAATCAGATTAGTGACAAAAAAGTTATGTGGCAGATACACTATGTCCGGCGTCCCCAGGGTCGGCGAATAGATATCTTCTACAATGGCTTGCAATCTGACCGGGCGCTGATCGCGAGAATACAAAGTAGTGCCGACATCTTGCAGCGTCAGGCCTAACTTACCCGCCAGGCTTTGGTTTATGATCACCACCTCTGCCGGGGCATCCAGCGTCAGTTGATCCGCACTGAACGCCTGACCTGCCAGCACGCGTTGGCCAACGGTTTCAAAGTAGCCCACGCCACTCCATTGCCCAAAAGCGGTCAGCTGCCGGGCACTGTCTGGCACCGTACTGATGGGTTCGACCCACGACATTTCCAGTGGATCATTGGCAGCCATGCTGGCCGCGGCTATCTGAGGCTGAGCCAGCAAGGTTGCAATATTGGCTTCACTGAGCTGACGTCGTGCCCGGGCTTTTTGTTCGCCGCGCTCAAAATCCAGCTGCTGCATCTGCACCTGGATTAAGCCCGTGTCATCAAAGCCCTGTGCTTTGCCAATCTGTGCACCGTAATGACTTAACAACCAGATGCTAAAACACAGCACCACCATGCCTATCGTCAACTGCGTATTGATCAGTAATCGACTGAGCCAGCCTGGTAATTGCTTTACCTGACCTTTACCAGAGCCACTGAGTTGCTGCCTGAGCCCACGTAAGTCAACAAAGGTAAAGACACTACGAGCAAACCCCCAGGCCAGTAATAACGCCACACACCACATCCCCAGATAAGCAGGCCAGGACAACTGCAACCAGGTGATGCTGCCCAGAATATCCTCCCCCCAGTATTGCACCAGTGCCATTAAGCCCGGTGCCAGCCCCGTTGCCACCATAGCCGCAAGGGCAAACAGCGCAACCGCATGGCACAACACCTGACGAAACAGCCGGGACTGACGCGCCCCCAGTGCCAGATGTAACGCCAGCTGCGACTGGCGACTTTTAAAATCCAGTAAATACAGCGCAAACAAATTGCACAGGGTCACCACGACCACGCCCAGTGCTGCGCCAACCAGCCATTGTCCCATACCCTGTAGCGCCCCTTTGAGTTTGGTGTCGAGCGGGCGCAGCGTCAGGTGGAGGGTTGTTTCACCAAATCCATACTGCTGTGTCAGTGCATTGATGCGGGCACTCAGCTGCATGGCTTCTGAATGCAGTACCTTATTAGCCTGAGGTAAGGTCCTGCCGACCAGCAACACATTATTACGGATCGCCATATCGGCAAACGGGGTCATGTCGGTCGCGGTATGACTAAAAAAAGGTAAAAAGACATCACTATAATGTGCAGCTCGCAACAGCTCCGGCTCCCGGCTGTCCTCGGCGAGAATGCCCACCACCTGAAAACGCCGGTCATCGAGCTGGATCACCTGCCCGCTGGCCTCCTGGCCCGATAAATAACGTCGAGCAAAACGCGCACTGACAACCGCCTGCGCAGCACTTTGCGCTTGCTGCCCCTGTAAAGACGACGCGGCAAAATAGTCACCACTTTGCAGTGACAGATTAAACAAGGAAAAATAACCCGGCTCGACCAGTGCCGCCGCAATTTTTGGCTGCTCAGGATGATCCACATACAGCATATCTGTGTAGTAAAGTGGCGTGGCCAGCTCGAATAACCCGGGCGTCTGATGCAACTGCCAGGCAGCAGGTACAGACAACGATTCGCTGAGCGTCACTTCGCCTTGCTCATTGCGCAACTCACCATCCACCCAGGCAAGCCGCTCCGGTGCATCATAAGGCAATGGACCATGTGCCTGCCAGGCAATCACGCCGGCGACCAGCAAGGCCGCCATGGCACTGGACAACAACACAACAAAAAACACCGTCATACGCCAACGGGTATACAACGCCTTCAGCGCGTCCTGAATATCTAACCCCATGTCACAGCATTCCTTCAGGCAATCGCACTGCGATGAGTGTGACTGCCGCCGACGATTTCACCATCGAGAAGACGGATCTGCCTCGGTGCCATATCGGCATACCTGGGATCATGCGTCACCATACAAATAGTCGTCCCTTGCTGATGCAGCTGCGAGATCAGTTGCATCACGGCGTCACCACTTTTGGAGTCGAGGTTACCTGTGGGTTCATCCACCAATAGAATGCTGGGGTGCGCAACCAGTGCCCGGGCAATGGCAACCCGCTGCTGCTGTCCACCAGAGAGCTGATCTGGCTTATGCCCGGCACGATGCGATAACCCCACCTTGTCGAGACAGCTTTGTACGCGACTGTGCACCTCCTCACGCGACAGGCGGGTCTCGCTATAACGCAGCGGCAATGCCACATTATTAAACACCGACAACTCATCGATCAGATTAAAAGACTGGAAAATAAACCCGATGTGACGATTTCTTAATTCTGCCCGCTGATCGGCGGTCAGGGTGCCAACTTCGACCCCCTGAATAAGGTATTGCCCACTGCTGGCTTCGTCCAGCAAGCCCATAATAGACAGCAAAGTGGATTTACCACACCCGGACGGGCCGGAGATGGAAACAAACTCGCCTTGCTCTATGGTCAGGCTCACCTGACGCAAAGCGTGTGTTTGCAGTGCTTCGGTTTCGAACACTTTGCTGATGTGCTGCATTGCTATTATCTGTGTCATACTATCCCCGCTGACAAACCGACACCCCATTGTGCCATAGTTGTCCTTTAAACCTTTAATTCAGTGCAACCTGCACACCCTGTTGTGCCAGATTACTCAAATCAGAAATAATCCAGCGCTGGTTTTGTTCGGCACCCTGCTCTATCACCACATAACGACCCGCCAGCGCACCAAATTGCACCGTTTTCAGCTCAGTAGCGCCGTCTTCACGCACACGATATAACTGCGCGGTCTGTTGCTCACGCACATTGGCCGGACGACGAATATATAAAGCCTGATCCAGCTCAGCCACAGTGATGCTGGCATCAATACTGAGCATAGGTCGGGCCGCTTTAGGGAGCGTCTGAGGGAGGGCGACTTCCACTTTTACACTGTTGTCTGCCACCACAGGATCAATCCGTCCCACGATGCCTGTGACCTGCTGATCACGGATCCGCACGGTTACCGCCTGCCCCGGCAGCACTTTTTGCACCTGCGACTGTGGCACGCGCAGCTCAGCCAGAAGCTGTGTCTGACTGCCGATCAATGCGGTTTCATCGCCCACTGTCAGGCGCTGACCCACCGCCAGTGGCATGCGCTCCAAAATACCCGCAACGGGTGCCGTGATAGTCAATGCAGCTAACCTAGCACGGCTGCGCGCCAGCTCCTGGCGCCGGATAACAATCCGCTGTGATGCCAGCTGCTGCGCACTGGCATGAAGCTTTTTTAGCTGTTCCAGACGCTGTTGTGCGCTCTGCATTTGACGGGCCAGATTGGCAACACGGGACTGAGTCTGGGCAAATGCCAGATGCGAAATGATGCCTTTCTCAGCAAGCCCCTGCTCGGCCTGCTGCCGTAACCGGGCAGTTGCCAGATCGCCGGTTAATTTATCCAGTGCCGTTTGCTCACTGAGAAACTCTCGCTGTTGATTGAGTGTCAGCTGTTGCAATGCCATATCACTGCTCTGCAAAGCCTGTTGTGCCTGCGCAACCGCCAGTGACAGATCCGGATTATCGAGCGTCGCAATCACCTCCCCCACTGCAACGGGTGCACCCGCTTTGAGGTGGATCTGTTTCACTACCGCATCACTGTCAGCAGTGATTAAATGTTGCTCCGCACTGCGCAGCACGCCAAAACTGTCCACACCAATCGCCAGTGGTCCATATTCCACGGTTGCAATGAGTACTTCATGCCGCCCCAGCCGGGTGACCTGATCGCTCGGACCTATCAGCCAGACACTCATCCCAAAAACACAAGCGACCACTCCCCACATCCAGCGACGCCAGCGCCTGGTGGGCTCAGGCGGTTTAATTACATCCATTTTAAGCTCCGTAAAGATTGTCACTCCCCCTCTGGAGCCAGTTTCGTGCCAAATTTTTATAGCATTAAAATCATAGCGTTAAATAATTTACATCTCTAATTTCGGCGAAAGCGGACGCCTTGTCCGGAATTGGAACGGGGTAAAGAAGACCATGACAGTCAGCAAAAACGGTTGTTTATTTTCGCAGCCACGGTCGGGCAAGAAAAAGGGGGAAGTCACAGACTTCCCCCTTGCTCGGGACGGATCCTGTTACGGATCTCAAGTAATTAGAATGTGCTTTGTAAAAGCACGGTCAGTGTTATTGCAAGTCGTACACGCTCTTACTGCGGTTGTTCAGCCAGGCTTCAAAAGTGTCTTCGTCAACCAGATCAGCAATACGACCTTTAAACTCACTGTAGCCTTTCTCATTGTAGAATTGCTTCAGTCTCAGGACTTCTTCGTGACGTGATGACATACCACTGCCCGCTTTACGGACTGCGCGGTCAAAGTAGCCAGATTTATGCTTCACACTGCTTAGATAGCCACTGATATCACTGTCATTCCACTCGTTGTAGACAAAGTCTTTACCACTACCACCGGTACCCAGTGGGATCTCATCGCCGCGCACGAACAGAATATCACCGCCGCCGCCGCCATACAGACCAATGTTAGAGAACGTAGAAATGGCTGCCAGAAAGTCCTTACTACCACCACCGCTCAGCTCACAATTGCCTCGCTCACAGACCAGAATGTCCTGACCACTGCCACCCCAGGATTTGGCACGGTTGCCCCATGAACCACCACCGGAATCAACAATGATGTCGGCACCTGAGTTTCCGGACAAACGGTCTTTATTCCCGTCATTACCAAAGATGATATCTTCCCCGTCACCGCCAGAGATGTTATCGCCATCCCGGTTGCCAAACAGCACATCGTTGCCTTTTTCACCTTTAATATCGTCTGCGCCGTCATTGTTATAGCCACTGATGCGCACGCGATGTACCACACCATCGTGATCAGTCTCTATCTCAGAGCCACCGGCGACCCAGTCGTTACCATCGCCTGCGCGGATCTTGTCTTTACCGTCACCGCCAAAGATCAGGTCATTACCCCGACCCGTCTGGATAGTGTCATTACCATTGAGGCCATACACTGTCATATCACGACCCACACCGGTTGCCGCCAGGACATCGTTACCATTTGATAGCTGCACCTCAACTTCTTCTACAGCGTTGCTGAAGGCACAGTGCTGATAGCCCGCTGAGTAAGCAAACACATACTCATCGTGCTCTTCAACGAACAAGGTCAGATTGTTGTCGAGTGCACGCAGTTTCCACACCCCATTATTCAGCTCACTGTCAAAGCTACCAGTCTGAATATGACAACGCTCGTATGCGGTCGTCAGGCTGGCCGGTACATTCCCCGCTGGCGTACAGGAGTATTGCTCAATACCGCTGATATTGCTCTGGATACTGCCGCTTGACCCTTCGGTCAGACAGTCCATGCCCGTGCCACCATCTACTTTTTCATAATCGCCATAAGTGTAAATGGTATCATCGCCTTTACCGGCATACACGTAATCCACTTTATTACCGGTTAGGATGGTGTCATTACCATCACCGCCATACACCAGCTGGTGCCAGTTCAGCGCCGTACCGTCATATTCTTCACCGCTATCGGCCAGGTTTACCTGGAAGCCGTTGTGGTTGCCCACATCAAAGGTTTCACAGCTGCCAGCGTAGTACACAGTGACCAGGGCATCATCGCCTTCGGCGGTCAGCTTCTCACCACTTACACTCGGTGACACCGACAGGTAATTCATGTACGGATTTAAAGAGTTATCATCGGCAACGGCAATCTTTGTACGGTCCAGGCCTTCACAACTGGCCGGTGCATAGTTAGCACAACTGGTTGATTCCACGTTTTCGAATCGGCTCTGGATCGTGCCTTCATCCCCTTCTTCAACACAGTCCGCACCGGCACCACCATCCACGCGCTCATAGTCATCAAACGAGAAAATTTGGTCATTGCCGCCATTGCCGTAAATATAGTCCACTTTATTACCGGTACGGATCACATCATTCCCTTCGCCACCAAATACCTGCTGATGGAAGTCCAGGTTCGTACCATTGTAGTATTCACCACTGTCCGGCAAGTTCACGTGCAGCCCGTTATAGCTACTGCCGTTAAGCACCTCACAGCGGCCACCGTACGAGACCACAATAGAATTCTGACTTCCCGATACGGTCAGCGCGGTGTCAGCCAGTTTGGGGCTCAATGCCAGATAAATCATATATTGATTTTCAACATGCTCACCGATGTCTATCTGAGTTCGATCCAGGCCGTTACAGTAAGTGCCTGGCGCAGCCAGCCGCAACGCCTGAGCATTGTTGGGCAACAAAGTCAGCGAAAGTGCCGCTGCCAGGAGTGCCTTTTGATAAACCACCATGTTAGTCTCCATGAGTTAAGTAAAGATTTGCGCAAAGAAATCTTGATCATGGAATTTATAAGCCACAATTGTGCAATCACTATGGACTCAGACTGGGTAAAAAGGATGAGTTTCTCGAACCGTAGAACTGGTCAGAGCACTGAAACAGCTGACTTTTTTATCTCAACAAGGCTGTACTGCTCTTCTCCGGGGTGAATATAGCGCTGGCCAGCCTGAAAAAAATGCGTCATTTACTACCCATTTTATCCGCAAAATACGCTGTTGAAAAAACGTCATAAAATAAATCATAGCGTCTTGGGTAACACTTGTTTACATATTCACGGTTACTGGCCATGAATCCATTCATAAAGTGCATCAGACAAACAACACGCCAACCTCAATTAGAAACCCCTTATAACTCATGATTTTTACCTAAATCAATGTAACTAAAACAAACTTTTAGAGCGCAACCTAATCAGTATTCGGGTACAAAATAACAGATTGATACTTTACATTTTTTAAACAGCTGTTAAATTACCCCGTATAATAATAAGAAACAAAATGTAACTTCACTGTTTTAATATTCATATACGGATGTACAATGAATTCACGTCAAAGATTGAACTGGCTAAACAGCGCCCGAAGGGACATTCAGGCGTCACTGCGCAGTTTGCGAATACAACAAAAAATGTCGCAAGCCGAGCTGGCCAAGAAAATGTCCGTCCCGGTTGATCAGTCCACCATCTCCAATTGGGAAAGTGGTAAGACCATTATGGATCTGGAGCAATTGCTTGATATCCTGATGATCTTCGGTAAAGACTGGAAAAGCTTTTTTGGCTTTTTGGCCGATAACGCAGAAAAAAGAACAATTAAAAAGCCCCAACAGAAAGAACCACCTATGGAACCAAAAGCAGATGACAAGGGAGAAGACTGATGCATTTTATTGAAATGATGCTATCTTCTGTGGTTTTTATCGGCCTCATCCTCACTTGGAAAGACCATAACGCTAGGTGGTTGTTTTCTTTAATGATTACCTTACAACTGGTCGACACAGTAGCTAACCCAATCGCAATAACTTGGACCAGACACTATTACCTATGGTGTTTAATATTAAATATTTGTTTTCTAGTACTATTTCTCACCAGAGGTGTTCAAGCAGAAGCAGCATATAGGCTCACTAAGATAAAATTTTTCAAAAAAGCCAGAGAAGATTACGCACTCACAATCCCTGAATGCTGTATTTGCTTATTGCTATTTATTTCGGCGCTACTATGTTTCGCAGCCTGGGTTGAGATCCAACTTTATTTTTATGACATTCTAAGTTACCCCTTTATTTATCACCATATATGGTCACCGACTCAGTATACCCTTCACATTCTGGAGTCTCTTACACTCATAACATTTATAGTGCATGTTAGGCGCTCCAAAGGAGAATTAATTTATGAGAACAATTAAATATAGGTTGTTAGGCAAGATCTTAGGCGGCAGCACAGCTGGAAATCCAAAGCTACCAGAGTTGCCGCGATCTGCACCCATGGACCCCATACTCGATAAAAAGCAAAAAAAGTCATAGCTTATCTTTCAGTTAGACTTATTAATATATTCATAGTACTTAGAAATATCAGATAAGGAATCTAGCAATGAAGATTATTGAAGAAGATTTACTTACTAAAATTGTAGGTGGAGGAATTAGTGGAGATCCCGATAGAGCAATCCTACCTAGGCGCGTCCAGATAACTCCCCGTAGTGAGAAAGACAAGAGTACTTAAAATTCATAATCAGCCTGATTTATGAATTTAATCGTTGTTAAGTTTTAAAAGAAACAAAGATAAAACTCTTTATAATACAGTGTGGCTTCTGACTCTCATTACGTTAATATTTGATGGTAGGAGCTCCAAAGGAGAAGTTAACATGAAAACTATTAGCTCTAGCTTGTTAAACAAGATTTCAGGTGGCGGCACAGGTGACCCAGACCGCCCTGTCCTACCTCAATTCGCTCCTACAGACCCTATTTTGGGAAAAAAGCAAAAAACCTGATGAAGGTTGATTAAGCAGGTTTATTAATTTATTCACATACCTAACGAGGGCTTTGCTAGCCAAAGGTAAAAAGAAGAAAGCAAACGATGAATGTCATTGAACGTGTTTCTGTGGTCCAAATTATGGTGGAATTAGTGGAGATCCAGATGGATCCACTCCGTTAGCCACTCTTTTTATGAAAAAGCAACCCAGCGGCTCGTAAACCTGTCAAACTTAAAAAGTCGATTCATATAAAAAGCTAATTTAGTCAGGATCAAAAAAAGTAAATACAGAAGGATATCTTCATATGAAAAGAATCAATCGAGACAATCTAGAGCATATTTTTGGTGGTTTACCTGCAAATTCAAAACTACCAACACTGCCAAAAAGCGCACCAATGGATAAAACAAAGCTCTCTGAAAGTACGCAAAGCTAAGCTTAGGAGTACGTGCTTTTTGGGCATGTGCTCTTTCTTACATACTTCAATAGATAAAAAGAGAATGACTTGGCGGTCAGCCTGCTACTTGCATGTCGAAAACGTGTTATAGAACATTGTTTAGATTTCCTTGCAATAAGCAATTCCAACTACAGTACATCTGCTACCCACAAACCCGTTGGCAGATCATTAGGATAGGTGTAGAGTCAAAGCGCAATAATAACAAAAACCGCGACCAAGCGGATACGCACAATACGTGTCTTAAGGAGTATGACTATGCCTGCTCGCCTCTGGCTAGTGAGCCTGTTCACTGTGCTGCTGAGCGCCTGTGCCAGCCCACAAAAACGTCCGACAACACCGCCACCACGTCCGGACATGCCATTTAACCATGGCCTGTTTAACCCGGTTGCAGTACTCGATGAGCAGTCTATCTTTACCCTGCCGGAACAAGAGCAACAAGCCTTTCTGAGCTACTATCAGCAACGTATCTTAGCGGGCATGCGCGGCGACCGGATCATTTATGATTACCTGCATGACCAGCTGGACGAGTTCCACTATCGGGGCGAAACCTACAGCGCCACAGAATCGTTACAATACGGTGGTGGCAACTGTATTTCACTCGCCGTACTGACTCAGGCCTATGCCTTTGTGGCAGGCATAGACACCCGTTATCACAAAATGGCCTCCGCCCCTGTTTATCAGCAAGTCGCCGATACCATACTGATCTCGTCACACTTTAAAACTAAGCTGCTGGCACCTGAGGAGCAGGAAGAGGAAGACTGGATCACACTGGTCCGCCCGGGCACCATCATCGACTACTTCCCGGCGCAGGATGCCATATTTGTGGCGTCAGCCCGGTACAAAGATCTGGTCGCCAAGTTTTACGCTAACCTGGCCGTAAAAGCCATGCTGGCAGATGAGTTTGACCTCAGTGCCGCCCGAATTCTGCGCGCCCGCAGTTATGCCCCAGACGACCCGGAGCTGATCAATATCGCTGCCGTACTGCACCGTCGGGCCGGCGATCTGAAAGGCGCTGAAACCATTTATCAGTATGCCGACCGGCATCGTCTGACCAGCCACAACCTGCTGTCCAATTACCTGGTCTTAGCAAAAGAGCAGCAGGCAACGGCGCTGGCTGCACGCCTTGAGCAACAGCTCGAAGAGGATGCCAAAACCCCGTTCGACTTTCTGATGAATGCGCGCAGTGCCATTGCCAAAGGCCAGCTGAAAAAAGCCTCCCGCCTGCTGGTTAACGTGGTAAAAGAAACCCCTTACCTGCCTGAGCCGTATTTTGAGCTGGCCAAGATCAGTTACCTGCAGGGCGACCATGATACAGCCCGTCAGCTGCTTGAGCTGGCAATTGAGAAAACCTCCGATCCGGAAAAAAGCCGGGTGTTCACCGCCAAACACAGCATGTTGCAGTCACTCACCGAGCAGTAACAACAGCTGCGAACTGGCTGCCCCCTTACGTACGCAGCCACTCAGCGTCTCAGCACGCCACGTTATGCCCTACCCTGGATGGCTCTGCCCGTGCTCAATTATTACCCCGTCATTACAGCCGCTTGGCCCTGCAACAATGAACATGTAAAGTCCCCGTTAACAAAAATACCAAGCATGCTAAACCCAAGCTGGTAACACGTAATCGCTTCTAAAATAAAGGAAGATCCTGGATATTTGCTGATTTCCTCTGAAAACCACACCTTTAGTCCACAAAACAGGAATAAAATACAGAGCGTAAACGGCAAAAATAAAAATTTTTTACCCAAAACACGCATAAATACAGGACTTAAATGGGGAGTGATGATTTACTTTATTAATTTTTTGTTATCACTTTCTTTACAACAACTGATTTTGTGATTACCTTTGTACCTGTGCGAAATTTATTCAATAACTTTTTATTCTAAAAAATCATTCAACAACAAGTGAAAAGGAACAGCAATGAAACTAACCTATCTTGTCTCTGCGCTCGGCTTACTCTCAACCGCAGCACTGGCTCAAAACACTGCGCCACTGACAGAAGCACAAATGATGCAATACACCAGTAAGGCCAGCAAAGCCATCATTGGTGCCCGTGCCGATGCCAACATTTCGCTCGGTCAGGAGTTTGCGACACTCAGCAGCACAGGCAACACAGTGATCACACGCACCATCACCCACCCTGATGCCAGCTACATCAAACTACACTTTAAAAATGTGAACCTGGCCAATGGCGGCAAGCTGGTTGTGCGCTCGGCAGATGGCAGCGAACGCTACGAGTACACTGAAGCGAATATGCATGCAGCAACGGTTAACAGCAAACTGGGAGACGACGGCGTAACGAGCTTCTCTGCCATGTCTATCTCTGCTGAAACGGCAATCGTTGAATACACACCGGGTAGCGCGTCTGACTCAGGCCAAATTTCAACTCAGGCAATCACCCCAGCCGTGATTGATTTCTACGACCACGGCACAGAAAACACGCCGATGATGGAAGCCATGAACGCATCAACCGACGTGGGCATTGAGTCAACGTGTGGTGTTAATGAGCGTCGTGACGTACAGTGCTGGGCAGGTTCAAACCCCACTGAATTTGAACGTTCACGCCCGGTTGCTCGCCTGCTGATGAACGGTAGCGGCCTGTGTACTGGCTGGCGTGTTGGCCCGGACAACCGCATGTTCACCAACGAGCACTGTGTGGGTTCTGCGTCTGAGCTGGCCAACACGGAAGTATGGTTCAACTACCAGCACACCAGCTGTAATGGCTCAAACCTTGAAACTGTGGTGAAAGTCACAGGTAAAGACTTCCTGTCTTCAGACTACACACTGGACTACACCCTGTTCACCATCAACGAGTTCAACAAAGCGGCGCCATTTGGCTACTTTGGTCTGGACGTTCGCGATGCGACACAAGGCGAGCGCATCTATATTCCACAGCACGGTTCAGGTAACCCGAAAGAGCTGGCCATTGAGTCAGATCAGAACAGCAGCGGCAACTGTGAAGCTGACGTCGTAACAGCCAATGGCCGCGGCACGGGCACAGACATGGGCTACTACTGTGACACCATTGGCGGTTCTTCTGGCTCACCGGTTCTGGCTGCATCAAGCAACAAGGTTATTGCACTGCACCACTTCGGTGGCTGTACTAACCAGGGTGTTAAAATCAGCAAGATCTGGCCTGAAGTATCGAGCCACTTCAATGGTATTCCGGATGGCGACAACAACAGCGATCCAGTGCCAGTAGCCGACTTTACTGCCAACTGTACAGAACTGGCATGTAGCTTTGACGGCAGCGCGTCTAGCTCACCGAATGGCGCTATCTCTCAGTACGAGTGGAACTATGGTGACAACGCAACAGGCTTTGGCGCATCTGTAAGCCACACTTATGCCGCTGGCGGTAACTACACAGTGTCACTGACAGTCACAGACAGCACAGGTGCAACTGCGACAACTTCGAAGCAAGTGCCTGTTTATGGCCCGGGTGGTGAAGATCAGCTGCAAAAAGGCGTGGCAAGAACAGGCCTGTCAGCTGCACGTGGCGAGATGACTTACTTCTACTTCGACGTGCCAGCGGGCGCGACCAACATCACCTTTGATATCTCAGGTGGTAGCGGTGATGCTGACTTGTACGTACGTAAAGATGCACAACCCACTACCAGCACTTATGATTGTCGTCCGTACCGTTGGGGTAACACCGAAAACTGTACACGCAACGATGGTGCAGGTCGTTACTGGGTCGGTATTCGTGCCTACAACGCATACTCAGGTCTGAGCCTGGTTGCGGATTACCAGTAATACTGAATTAAACTTTTCTCCCTAAAAAGGCAGCATCCGCTGCCTTTTTATTTATCTGCCCCTCACAGCGCATACCACAGTCCCAGCCAGGCCCGCAGTGAATCCTCCGCCAGATCGCTTTCCACCCGGGCAACCCCCAGATCAAAATGCATATCGGTCATCCCGGCAGGCGCAAACCAGTTTGCCCATCCGAGCACTTGCTGACTCAGGTCAACTTGCCACTTCACCCCATAGCTTTTCGCGATCCGCTGGCCATCAAGGCGGTGATGTTTAATAAAGAGTCTGGGCTGACCCAGTGACCAGCTGGATGCCAGTTCATAGCCGTAATAATGCCGGCCGGTAGCAAACTGAAAAGGCAGCTCGGGGCTGAGCACCAGATCGCTGCGGGTGCGGCCACTGAGGATATTGTTATCAAACCCGCCCAAACGCAGCAATTGAGCGTCGCGATACTGAGACTGCACACCCGCAAACCAGGGCCAGTCCCACACCTTGCCATACCCTTGCCAGTCATAACCGTGTCCCTGGCTGTCACCACTCAAGATGGCAGCTTTAAGACGATAGCCCAGGGCAGAATCCTGTTGGTAGTATTGCCAGCCATGCTCCAGCCCGGTCCACTGCGAGGTCTTGGCCTCATCGCCTTCATCATCATAGTGGGTAACCGCAGCAAAAGGCGCAACAGACAAGGTATCAAAACGCCACTCATAACTCACACTGGTGCTCAGTCCTGTGCCATGCAACCTGACCGGCTGTGCCTCACCATGCTGGTGACGGCTGTCTAAGCGGTAGTTGCTCAGGTGGGCATCAAACCGCCAATCTCCCCAGCGGTAGCGCAGCGCGGCAAAACTGCCATCCAGTACATTGTCGCTGCTTTGTGTCAGTCCCAGTTGCCAAGATAATTGCTGTAGCAAATCGCTGCCTTTGACGCCCACGCTCAGCAATTCACTGGCAGCAGTGCTGGCTTGCATTGATAATGCCACGGACGCATTTTGCTTCAGCCACTGGTAATCACTGTGGGTAATAGCGTGCTCCTCAGCGTCATAAATCTGTGCGTCAGGCAGTACCACGGCATCGGTTTTACCCAGCGGCACAGCAAAATCCTCACTGAGGGCAGTGACCGGCTGTTCCGTGATCTGGCTATCCAGCGCATGCAATCGCGTGCCCTGCGGCGTAGATTGAGTATATAACAGCGGCTGATCCGCCCGGGGCACCAGTTGTTCAAAAACCGCTTGTCCGGCAGTGATCAGATACAGGCTGTTTTGCTTGATATCGTAACGATACACACCCAGCTGGCCGTTCAGACCCGCAATAAAGTACAGTCCTTGTCCGTCAGCTTGCCAGCTGGGTGCAGTCAGGTACTGATACCCCTGCGGCATGGGGACACCGCGCACTGTGCCGGATTGCAAATCTTGTATATACAATTGCCAGTTGCCGTTCAGCGCGGTTTTCAGGTAGGCCAGCTGACGTTTGTCAGGGGCAAGCTGCGGGTAATCGTATACCGTGCCGAGGTTGCGCGCCGACAGCGGTGTGACTGTGTTACTGCTGATCTCGACCCGCACCAATTCTGAAAATCCGCTACGTACCTGCTCAGCAAACAGCGTATCTGCGTCCAGCAAGGTAAAACGGCGGATCCCCAGCGACTGAGTTAATCGCGTCACCTCACCGCTGGGAATATGCCAGCGATACAGATCGTTGACCCGGTTGCCCCGCGTCTCATCAACGCGCGCGCGGGCAACAAAATACAGCGTTTCCTGATCCAGCCACTGCGGATAGTGTATGCCTGCAAAATCACGCGCTGCCAGCTCAGCCACCAGCTCACGCTTAAATACGGCCGGGGGCTTATCCGCAATGTCTGTGGGGTCCGCAGCCAAAATGGCCTGTTGTGCTTTGTCGAAGGCTTGTTTGGCTTCAATATTGTCTTCGGTTTTATACACTCTGAGCCAGCGTTCTCCATCTCGGCTGCGCTCAGTCAGCGCAATTTGCGAGCCATCCGGGGACAACACAGGATCGCTCGCCGCATAGTCAAACTCCTGCCACAGTGGGCTGTTCAACGTATCCAGGTCGCGCTCTTGAGTCATAGCAAGGTAGGTGTATTCCGCGATAAAGCGACGATACAGCTGTGGCGCACTTTGTCCGAATGCCCCTTCAAAGGCGCTGGCAAAGCTGCGTTTGTGTACGCCATGAACGCGCGTCCAGACAGCATCCAGCGTCTCTTTACCATGCTTGTCCTCGAGCCAGGCCAAAAACCTCACCCCCAGCAAATACGCCATCGCACTGGAGCGGTAACTGCCATCGCCATTGCTCAGCGCCCCGTAAGACAACAAAGCCCCCTGGCGGGCAAACGCACGCAACAAGGCCTCGCTGTAATTGTCATAAAGGCGGCCACGGCCCGTCAGCCGAGACTCCAGCAAAGTGGCATATCCTTCTGCAACCCAGCGGGGTAATACCGCACTGGAAAGATCATAAATATCAAACCAATCACGCAGATGCTGACGCCACACACTGCGGCTGGGTTGAGATAAATGGACCAGATGAATGTATTCATGCAGGATCAATAATTGCTGCCAGCCCGGGCTATTGGCAATCACAGAGTCTGACTGTGGCGGCGTGGTAAACAGCGCCATCAGCGGGGTGCCAGTGCTGGGTAACGCAAAGCCATTTGCGCCATTGATGGGATCAAACACCACCACATCGGCAATACTATCCAGGGCCCGACCCTGTTGCTGTAACACCAGATCCCTGACCAGCTCCAGTTCGACGGCTGCGGATCGCGCCCAGGCCTGCTGGGTCGGTGTGTAGTGTACTCTGAAGTGCTCGGTATGAAGGGTCTGCCAGTCATTGGCGCGAGCCTGAGTGCTCACAATAAGTAGCAGGCATGCAGCGCACACCGCTACAAAAGAAGTTCTCATCAATTGCACAACCATGCTCATCCTCGATGATGTGATCCAAAGTTGCGCTTAGTATGACAAAAAATGTGCTTAAGAATCAGTAGGTATTTATCTTTTGAAACACTTTAATCCAGCCCAGCTCAGGCATCGCTGTGCTGATCAAGTGAACTGACCATATGCAAAATGCCACCGGCAACGATAAACACCGCAAAGGCTGCTGAAAAGCTCAGCCCGGCGTACACTTTTGCCAGTGCCAGAATGCCTGCACTACTCCAGGCAAGCAATCCTCTGAGCCTGGCCGTCATTAAACGCGCTAACCTGAGTTGGCTGACGCACGCAGCCGCGACAATAAATACGATTAAAGGGGTTAAAACCAACATAGACCACTCCCGGCTCAGGGTTTGCTGGCATGATAATACGACGGCAGCATAGGTTAAGATCAGTATGAGGGTCATTATACGCAAATGATAATTATTATCAACTAGGAAGTATCATCTTAATAACCGCCCCCACTTGCTCACCTCGCTGCTCGTTGTGAACCTCAAACTGGCCCTCATGACATTCAATCACGTGCTGACTGAAGGTCAGCCCAATGCCCTGCCCCTCTGTCTTGGTGGAATAAAATGGCGTCAGGACATTGTCGAGATTGGCAAATCCGCCCCCTTCATCTGCCACCTCGATCACCACCGCCGGGCTGAGATAATAGCTACGTATCAGCACCTGGTGGCCAGCTGGTGTGGCAGTCTGATTGGCTTCGATGGCATTTTTAACCAGGTTGATCAGGACCTGCTCAAGTAACTGCGGGTCACAAATACACTGATGCGCCTGGCAATCCAGTGCTATTTGCTGTGCCGGGTGCTGTGATGCAAATAAGTCCTGCACTGACGCAAACATCGGGTGGAGCTGAACCTGCTGAAGCTGAGGTTCAATGACTTTACTGATCTCACCATAACGGGCCACAAAGTGCTGCAAATGCTGACAACGCTGCTCAATGACCGACAGGGCCTGCTGCTCTCTGGCTGAGGTTGCACGCTCCGCCAGGCTTTGTGCCAATGAGCTGACCGGGGTCAGCGAGTTACGTATTTCATGACTGATCACCCGGATCAATTGCTGCCAGGCAGCCAGCTCTTTTTGCCTCAGCGCTTTGGTAATATCCAGCGCCACCAGTAAACTGTGACGCTTGCCTTGCTCATAAAAATAGCTGCTGTGCAGCTGCCAGCGAGCCCCCTGGGTGTGACTGACAAACTGCCAGCCCTGCTGCGCTTCTTCCAGCCCCAGAGACAAGGCCGTTGCCCCCTTATAATGCTGCCAGGGTTGTCTATACAAGGATTCAAAGGCCTGATTTGCATAGCTTAACCGTGACTCTTCGGTAAAAACCAGGATCGGGGTATTGAGCTTGTCAATCAGCTGATAAATGACAAAGATCTGTGAATTATAACGCGACTTTTGATGATGTAACTGCTCGCCCAGCGCTATCAACTGCTGTTCAAATGCCGCCACCTGCCCGGAGCGAAAGTGGGGCCGGATCTGCTGACTGAAATCCGCCTGTTGCATGGCCTCAAGCTGCCAGTGTGCACGCGAAAAAATACTCTCCAGCTGTGCCAGACGCTGCGTATGCAAACGCCACAACACCCCGCTCACGCCACCGGCTATGAGCACAACCTGCCACCATGGCAACGCCTGCAACCATAATAAGTATGACAACAGAGCCACCACGACGAGTCCCAGTAAAGCCAGATGCACATGCAGAGCGCGCTCGAAGTTAGCTTTCACTGCGCAACCCGTATTTATCCAGTCGGCGATATAAAGAGGACTTGGTCAGCCCAAGCGCCCGGGCTGCTTTACTGACCTGCCCCTGATGCAGTGCCAGGGTCTGTTCTATCAGGGTTTTCTCGACCTCCGCCAGCGTCCTGCCCGACGATTGTGCTACCTCAGTATGCAGCGGCTCGGGTTCAGGACTGGACAAGCGCAGCTGACAGTCCACAGCACCGATCTGCGCCCCTTCACTAAGTAGTAAAGCCCGCTCCATCACATGGCTGAGCTCACGAATATTACCGGGCCAGCGGTAGGCCAGTAATGCAGCCTGTGCTTCACTGTCCAGTGCCTTAGTGTTGAGATTGTAACGTGCCGCATGGTGCGCAAGCAGGTAATTGGCCAGTGGCACTATGTCATCCAGCCGTGCACGCAGCGGCGGAAGCTCAAAGGCAAAGGTATTGATGCGATAAAATAAATCGCTGCGAAAATGCCCGGCTGCCACGTCTTTTTCCAGATCACTATTGGTGGCGCAGATCAGACGAATGTCAGCACGCTCTGTGCGACTGCTTCCGACCCGCTCATATTCTCCACTTTCCAGCACCCGAAGTAACTTGGCTTGCTGAGTCAGCGGAATGGTCGCAACCTCATCAAGGAACAGGGTCCCGCCATCTGCCAGTTCAAAACGCCCGCTACGCTGTGATTTAGCATCGGTGAAGGCCCCTTTGGTGTGCCCGAACATTTCACTTTCAAACAGACTCTCGGGAATGGCGCCCATATTCACACTGATCAAAGGGCCACCGCGGCGTGCCGACTGACTGTGCAGCGCGTCAACCAGGTAACTTTTGCCACATCCACTTTCTCCACACAGCAATACGCTGGCATCAGTGGCAGCGATCCGCGCCAGTTTCCTGAACAAGGTTTTCATGGCCTCTGAGCGCCACGTATAAGCGGGTAATGTCACCTCAGTATCTGCGCTCATACTTTGCTGTGTTTGTAGCGCGCTGAGCTTACTTTGCTTTCGGATCGCATCCAGCAATTGCAGGTTTTGCCAGGGCTTTTCGATAAAGTCTGCGGCGCCCAGACGCATCGCCTCCACGGCCAGTGCCACACTGCCCCAGCCGGTCAAACAAATCACCGCCGGTGCACCATCCAACGACTTTAACCAGCTCAAAAATGCCAGCCCTTCCTGCCCGGATGTGGTATCGCGGGTAAAATTCATATCGAGCAGGATCAGCTCTATTTGCTTACAACTCAAAAACTGCTTGGCCACTTCTGGATGTTCTGCTTCAAACACCTCAAAACCATGATCTTCAAGCAAAAACGCTGCGCTTAAGCGCACCTCCGGATTATCATCCACAATGAGTACTGCCATTGTATTCCCTGTCCGATTATTATTGCGTTCAGAATACGGGAAATTGACTGAGACGAAAAGCGTCCGGCAGGCGGTTGTGTCTATGCCGCTGGCACAGCGTGATGAGAAACGACCTGCTCATTGGCTAAGTAGTTCCCGTGTCAAGCACGGGATGACGGGATGTAAAACAGTGAACAGTGCAGCGTGCTAAAGTGGTACCCAGGCAAACATGGCTTGGTGTACAGCTACGAGTGGGCACACTTCCATATGGAGGGCACCCAGTTACCAAAGTGAATAGTGCCAGGATCTTTAAAACGGCTCATTTCACCTTGCGCAAAGGCCGCGCTAAAGCACGACTTTGCACGATGGCTGCGAAGCGTTGCTTCGGTCTTACTCAATCCAACTGATTTTGGTGATGAGGGTGTGGGATTCACCCGGGGCCAGTGTCACTGCGTCATCCATGACGTTTGCCGCTTCCAGACACAGCATAGTGTGGTATTCATCGTCGCGGAAGTTGCTCAGACGTTTGGACTTGTCTATCCAGGGGTTCCATAACACACAAGAGCTTGAGTGTTCGCGGCCTACTGCAATTTTACCCTCTGGCGTGTCGATGATCTGTACTTCAGGTGCCTGGGTGTAAACCATGTCGGTTTCGCGGGCAAACGTGACCACTTCGTTCTGAACAAAAGGCCCTTCGCCAAACTCAATAAAGTTTGCCCCTTGTAACCCATCCACACGGGTTTGTGCTATTGCAGGCGTTGGGAAATAGGTATGCAGCGCCTGAGTCAGGGTAAACGTTTCACTGCCAGTGTTGGTGTTGCAGAGTTTGACTTCAAGTTGATCGGTCAGCACAAACTCGACAGTCAAACTAGACTCATAAGGCCAGAAAGTGCGATCAACAGAGGTCATTGGCAAAGACAATACAATGCGAATTGCAGTATCGTCTTCTTCAACACGCTCTGCACGCCAGACCTGCTTACGCGCAAACCCATGTGCCGGCCAGTCTGGATTAGCATGTACGCCAAACCAAGGCCAACAAATGGGTATACCACCACGGATAGACTGGCCTTCCAGGTAGGTTTCATCCTGGGATACCCACAACAGGTTTTTCTGACCTGCTGGAATGAACTCGGTGATCTGTGCACCTTGCAGATAAATTTTAGCCTGACACTGTGGTCCGTTAACGTCAAAATACTCCAGGCCGGACTCGGTACGTGCCAATTTTACTGAGGCAGAAAGTTCCATATAACACCTATTTTTAAACTAAACTGGCACTACCTTACCTAAAATGCCCGAACGGTGTAAGAGGCACCCACCGAATATGAGTGATCTTCATCACCTCCCGCGCTCATTAGACCTTAAACTGGCCAACCAGCCGGGTCAGCTGTTCAGATAATCGCTGCATTTTATCGCCATTTTCGCTGGTGTTATTGGCTACATCGCTGACGCTGTCCGCCGCATTTTTTATTTCAATCACATTACGGTTAATGTCTTCTGCAACGTGCTGCTGCTCCTCCGCGGCGGTGGCGATTTGCGTATTCAGGTCACTGATGGTTTGGATAGACTGGGTAATTTCGCTGAACTGGCTTTGCGCAGAGTCGGTCAACTCAACTGTTTTATCTGTGCGGGTCAAACTGCTGCGCATATCCAGCGACACCCCTTCTGTCATTTTTCTCAACTTGTCGAGCTGTGAGGCGATTTCTTCAGTTGACTCTGAGGTACGCTGAGACAAGGCCCGGACCTCGTCGGCAACCACTGCAAACCCCCGACCATGCTCCCCCGCCCGGGCAGCCTCAATGGCAGCATTCAGCGCCAGCAGGTTCGTTTGCTCAGCAATCCCACGGATCACACTGAGAATGGACATGATATTTTCACTTTCACTGTCCAGCTGATTGATGTCAGACGTTGCCCGCTTAATCACGTCTGACAGCGCAACCACACTATCTACCGCTTCTGACATCACCGACTGACCCAACTCTGAGGCCTGCTGAGTTTGGGTGGCCAGCTCTGCGGCATTTGCACAGCTGGATGCCACTTCGTTGGCCGTCGCCGCCATCTGATTAATGGCCGTTGCCGCCATTTCCAGGGCTTGCTGTTGCTGCGCAGTTGAACTGGTTAATTCCTCCGACTCCGTAGCTGTAGCGCCGGCCGTTTGGTTAAGCTGCTGTGCACAGGTATTTATGTCTGTTACCAGCTGCGCGATCAGATTAAGAAAGCTGTTGAAGCTATCCGCCAATTTGCCGGTTTCATCTTTGCTGTCGACCTCTAAACGCTGCGTCAGATCGCCGCCTCCCTGGGAGATGATGGTCAGGCCATCACTGACCTCCACAATCGGGCCAGATAACACATTCGCGATATAGTTAGCCAGTACCACAAACAACGCCACCAGCACCACACTCAGGATCACCAGGGTCCAGGTCATGGCATTGGCCGCTGCCATCACTTCACTTTGTTCCACAAAGGCAATGAACTTCCAGCCCAGCTTCTTCGACGTGTAGATACTGGCGAAGTAGTCAGTACCATCAATCTGGATTTCATACAGCCCGGACTGATTGCTGGCCAAGGTTTTATACAGACCGTTTTCGGCCTGCTTAACATCTTTAAACCGATAATCGCTGTGTTTGGCATCGACCAGAATTTTATCCGTGTCTTCCACCAGCATCAGATAGCCCGTTTCACCCAGTTTGACCTCCCGAATGATCTTAGTCAGGCCCTGTAACGAGACATCCATGCCCGTGACACCAATCTCCCGACCATTGGATCTGACGGAGCGCACCGTTGAAACAATCGCCATATCATCCGGTGCCCAATAATAGGCATCAGTCATTGCGGTTTGGCCATTAGCCGCTTGTCCGCTCCGATACCAAGGCCTGGGACGAGGATCATAGTTTGCACTCACTTCACCTTGGGGCCATTGAATATAACCACCTTCAGTATTACCAAAGTAGATGTAGGCAATCCCAGGATGGGTATCTCCAAAGCGTTCAAACAAATCATAAACGGCTTGCTCTGTCTCGCTGCCAGCACGGGAGTTAAGCGCAGTCGCGGTGCTATTTCCGGTATAAACCTGCACGTCGCTTTGTGCCCGGGTGAGCTTGGGGTTGGTCGCCAGGAACTCAACATTCTTCGCAATTTCATCGAAGAACATACCTATTCCATTATCGACCTGAAGGGCTTCCCGACCACTCATCTCGACAAATTTATCGAGCGCCAGTTGCCGTGTCTGGGACACAATCAGCACAGCGATAATTAAAATAGGCGAGACGATGGCAACGATAAAAGCCAGTCTGAGCTTTTGCGAAATAGTCATAGAGTGGGTTCCTCACTGGATGGGCTGGCAGTACCAACACACTAAAACGCACATACCATAGCGTTGCTGATCAAATTCACGTTATTGCTCAAAAATATAGTTTATAGTTGCGCAACTATCCAAAGGATCAGGGAAAATTCCTGCCATTCACAGTGGATTTCTTGGAACCTGAGCTCGAATAGTCTAGGCTATTTAGAGATATTTTATTCTCACTAACTCAAACAAACGGGTGTTCTCCCATGCTAAAACGCTCTCGACTCATGACGGCTCTGTGCGGCGCTATGATGTTGTCTTCTGGTCCCGCCATTGCCAGCGAAGATGAACTGGCACAGTTAAAGAAGCAACTTGAACTGCTTCAGCAAAAAGTGCATAAAATGGAACGCGAACAGGCACGCGAAAAAGCTCAGGCCAAAGCCGATAAAAAAGCGCGCCAGGCCGACCCCACCAAGCCCAGTATCAAAGTAGGCGGTGCTGTACGGACTAACCTCAGCCACACGTCGTATGATGACGACAACAAAAATCGCGGCGGCGATTTTGACTTCGATATTTTTCGGCTTAACTTTTCCGGCAATGTGGGCGGTTTTGGCCTCAATGCCGAGATCCGCTTTTTCGACTACATGACCGCCGTTAAGTATGCCTATTTACATTATGACTTTGCCAAAGACTGGCAAGCTCAGCTGGGCATGACCAAAGTACCCTTTGGTAACTGGCCTTATAATTCTCACAATTACTTTTTTAACACCACTTATTATATTGGGTTGGAAGACGACCACGATATGGGTGTGTTGTTTAAACGCAAAATTGCCGACAACTGGCAGCTGGATCTGGGCTTTTTCAAAAATGATGAACTGGGCGGTGTCGACGGTTACGTTGAAGACCGCAGCGATCGCTATTCCTACGACATTGTTGGCTTTCGCAAAACCGGCGATGGCATCTATGATGACCCAACCCAGCCACTGGGCGAATACAACACCTTTGCCGGCCGCTATGCCTATCACTTCAAGCATAAAGGCGGTACCACCGAGCTGGGCGTATCTGGTTTGAGCGGCGGCCTGCACGACGGGACCGAACGAGCCGGTGACTACATGGCCTGGGCTATCCACTTCAACGGCAACTATGGCCCCTGGAACCTGCAATTACAGCACGGTGAATACGAATACGATGTCGATACACCTGCCACACGTATGGCCGTCGGCGCGTATGCATTTTTCGATTCCATTGCTGCCGAGGCGACGATGAGCAATGCCAATATCGCATACAGCTTACCGGTACAATTTGGCCCAATCACAGGGCTGCAATTCTACAATGACTACGGCATTATCTACGATAAATCGGACGACAGCGAAGACACCTGGATGAACGTCACCGGTGTTTCTCTCTCTGCGGGTGCGTTCTTTACTTATATCGATTATGTGCTTGCGAAGAATCAGCCGTTTGTGGGCGGCTCCATTGCGGGTAACAGCGATGAAACGGAGCGTCGTTTTAATATCAATATTGGTTATTACTTCTAAACTGAAAAAGCCGGGGAAACCCGGCTTTTTACTCTCCTGCAACTGCCCAATAGAGCATGCTTTACCTTTAAAATCGCGCTAGCGATGGCTTAGCTTTGCCATAGTCATGCTGGTTCACGCTCTGAGTTCCGCGGGGCAATGCTCATCATCAGCAAACCAGCCGTACTGAATAGCCAGCTCGGCAGCTTGCTTAGGTACATCGGTGGCCACAAAGTGCTGATGTAATATCTGGACTCCCAGCAAGTGATTGACCACCGCATCCAGTTGTACTTTGAGCGATACCTCAGTAGCAGGATCTTCATGTAATCGCATCACCTTCTCAACCGCCTCCTGATCCAGCAACCCCGCATCATTAATGGCTTGCGCAGACAAATACTTGTCGGCCAATCGGCACATGGCTTGCCATTTTTTCTCATCAGTATGCGCCGGCGGCGCCATAAAGGCGAACTTTTCCCGGCGATAGAGTACATCCGGCAACAACCCTCTCATGGCTTCGCGAAGCACATATTTTTCTTTACGCTCTTTGATCCGCAGCTGAGGCGGAATACGAAATGCATACTCGGCAAGATGATGATCTAAAAAGGCAGGACGGGCTTCCATTGAATTAGCCATATCAACTCTGTCACCTCCCCAAGTCAGGATTTGCCCTTCCAGCATGGTTTTTATCCACACGTACTGTGCTTTATCCAACGGATGACGCTCGGCCAGCTGCGCCGGATTAAGCTGCTGAGCAATCGCCTGGCCGGCATCATAGTCGCGTAATTGTGCTCGGTGCGTATCAGCCACCAGTTGATCTGCAAACTCACAACAACTCAACCAGGGTTGCAGGCAGCTTGGAGTAAACCCGATCAGTTGGTTCAAGGCATCATTATGATGCTCAGTACGTGACAGCATCGCGCCTTTAAACAGCTGATTCGATTGAGTCAGCATAGCCTGCCACTGCTCACGCTCAGCGTGTGACAATGACTCAAGGCCATACAAAAATAGGTCTTGGCGAAAAGCAGGGTACCCGGCAAAAAGCTCATCAGACCCCTCTCCGGTCATCACAACTTTATACCCAGCCCCATTCACATCTTTACTCATCAGATACTTGGCAACGCCCAGGGTATTGTAAATAGTCCGCTCCGTGTGCCACAAAGTTTGCTCAAAATGATCGTAGAGCTCATCCCCTGATAACGTCATAATATGATGATCGGCCTGCGTCGCGGCAGCCATCTCTCTGGCAATGGGTGTTTCGTCATAATCCGTGCTATCAAAACCTATAGTAAACGCTTTGATCGGTGACTGTGCGGCGGCAGAAGACAGACCGAGTATCGCGCACGAATCAATCCCGCCACTCAGATAGCAGCCCACCGGGACATCAGCCGTTAGCCTGAGCTGCACCGCCTCTAGTAAATGGCGGCGAACGCCCGCAATGTAGTGTGCCTCATCCGGCTGCGTTTCATATTCGCTGGCATAGGGGAAAGTCACGTCCCAGTAGCATTGCTCTGAAATTTGCAGGCCCTGCTGTGAACGACGAATGCTCACAACATGACCCGGCTTTACCTGATGCACTCCCTCAAACGCCGTAGAGCCAGGGACCATGACCTGAATAAGTTGATGATACAATCCCTCACTGGAAAACTGCCTGGTTACCTGTGGGTGTGCAAATAGCACCTTGAGCTCAGAACCAAAAACCACGGCTTCTTCTGTTTGCGTGTAGTATAAAGGCTTGATCCCAAAGCGATCACGCACCAAATGTAAGGTATCTTGCACCTGATCATACAGCGCAAATGCAAACTCACCGCGTAACTGGCTAAGCATGGTTTCGAGGCCATCGCGCTGATATAAATGCAGCGCGATCTCGGAATCGCTTTTACTACTAAATCGCGCCCCCAGCGCCGTTAACTCCGCGCGGATCCGAGCAAAATCATAAAACTCGCCATTATGGGTCAGCATCAGGTTGCCATCGTGAGTGATAAATGGCTGTCGGCCACGCCGCTCGTTTAAATCAATAATCGACAGCCGGGCATGACTAAACCCCACCCCATTTTGCTGCGCGTAGCCAAATCCGTCTGGTCCCCGGTGATGCTGAATAGCGGCCATATTCACCAGTAACTGATTGTCGATTGATTGTGTTGCTGAACGCTGAAATATACCTGCAATACCACACATAGCCCCTCCTTAAACCACATCTATGACAGTATTGGCCCGCTGTACCATACACGTCAGTAATGCCTGACGAACAAACACAGCGCCCCGGGCCTGACTGAAATACCAGTTGTGTGCTGTGTCATCCAGGCTGGTGCATAGCTCTTCTCCCCGCGCTAATGGATGTAAAATAATGGCATCGGGTTTAAGCGGAGAATCTTCACTCAGCACAAAGGTTTTTCCATAGGTTTCATAGCTTTCACCAACCCAGGCAATCGCATTGATATAGACCACATCCAGCTCGGGCAATTGTGCATTTAAATCATGACTGACGGTAACAGTAATGCCGGCTTCTCTTAGCTGCTCCAGTTGCCCGGGATCAAATGGTTGGGTAATGCTGTCATCAAAAATGAGTACCACCTGCTCGACAATATCAGGAAAATGCGCCAGCATTTTGAGCAAACTACGTACAGTTCGCATCTGGCTTGGCACCCCTATTACGCCAATTCGAATGGGTTTAAAATCAGTACTGTGCGGCTGTAGCAAGGAAGGCCGCCATTTGAACAAAGTATACAGATCAGACATCGCCTGAGTAGGATGCTCGTCGATCCCATTGCCCGCATTAATAATGGGAATACGCAGGCTACTCGTCATTTCAGACACCGAGTCGTTAGCGGTGTCGCGCAGCACCACACAATCACCATAATTGTTGAACATTTCCGCAACGTCTTGCAGTGACTCACCTTTCGCAATGCCGGTCGAGGAACGATCGGTAATAGACATAATATCACCGCCTAAACGGTGCCAGGCACTTTCAAACGACAAACGTGTCCGGGTGCTGGGCTCATAGAAAGCACTGATCAGGATCTTGCCCTGCAAGGGCGTATTATACCGAGCAGGATTGCTCTCGTACTTAGCTGCCAGGCGAAAGAGCTGGATCAGTACGTCCTTCTCAAGGTGGTCAACGCTGACAATATGCTGATTTTCCAAACTGTGAAGTAAATCGCCATCCTCTTCTATGACTTTTAACAGTGCTTTTGGATGTGCACTGCCATAAACATCCGGACGGGCACGATCAAACTCGACCTGTTGCGTACTTACCATAACTGCCTCTTCTTATAATCAAGTATAAACATCACGACAAGTACAACAGGGCACAGGCAACTCAGCACTAGCGCACCAATGATCAACACAGAAAACATACTAATTCCGGCGATCATCTTCACCTCCCGCAGCCAACTCTTGCCAAACAAATTCTTCTCTGGCCATCCACCAGGCAAATACGCACACCACCAAAGAGACCGCACACGCAATTAAGGCAGCTACGTAAAAACCAATATAAAAGTAACCCACCAAACCGCATAGTGTGCCAAGCAGCATAGCCACACCGGCCCCATGACGATGAAATCGCCTGACATACAAACCAAATAAAATAGGCCAGATGGTACTGGCGACAAAGGCGCCGGCAAAATTGAGTAACGCCCCCAGGGTTGCCACTTTAGGCAAACACAACAGCCAGGTTAACAGCCCCAGTAACAAGATTAGCTGCTTACCCCGCCTCAAACGCTGCGCGTCTGACGCCTTAGGATTGATAAGCTGGTAATAGACATCCTGATTGAGCAAATCAGCCGTCGCGGCCAACAATGAGTCCAGGCTAGATGCCAGTGCCGCAAACACCACAATAAACAGCACCACCGAGCCTGCATAGCCCAGCAGCTGACTGGCCACTAACGGCCCGACCATGTCGGCACTGGCCGGATAAACACCGATCACAGGGGCTGCCAGCGCGATAAACCCGGTCACAATGGGAATTGGCAGCCACAATAGCCCGGCACTTAAATAAGCGCGCTTTGCCACATTGGCGCGAAAAGCAAAAGCCCTGGACCACCACACATTACTGTGAAAAATTTCCCCCAAGCCAAAAAAGATGTTGTTAAATAAGAACATCATGGCAGCAGGAAAAAGAAGGTCCAGCAACATCGGATGTTGCTGACTTAAGGTGGCATGTATGGGCTCCAGACCGACATGACTGAGCGTATATATCGCAATGCCGATAACGCCACACAAGATGATCACCGCCTGGATAAAATCGGTGGCAATAACGGCCTTTAAGCCACCAAAGAGCGTGTACACAACGCACATCGCAAGAATGATGCTCATGCCCAGATGATAATTGAGGCCACTCAAAGATTGCAGCACGATCCCCCCTGCCATCCCCAAACTAACCAGCCAGCTCATCGCGTAGACTAAAGAAATAATCAGAAAAACTATCCAGCTAAAGCGGCCAAAACGCAGGCGCATAAAGTCGCCACTGGTATAGCCATGGGGCAACAGCTGTCGGATCCTGGCACTCAAGGGCGCAAACAAGATCAGACCAAAAGCCGCACAGGCATACCCTATCATACCCCAAATCCCAAACTGATAAGTCAGCTGAGGGGCCACCAACGTGGTGTTACTGGTTACCCAGGTTGCCATGGCAGTAGCACATGCAAAGGCAAAACCCACATTGCGTCCGGCCAACGCAAACGCATCGTGTGTTTTGACCTGCCTGCCAAGCCACCAGCCAAAACTCACCCAGAGCAAAGCAAAACCGAACGCCAGTCCCAGCGCTAAAGTCGGGTCTAACATGCGCCATCCTGCTCAACCTGAGCGCTGGCACGCCAGATAAAGCCAACAAGCAATACAAACAATGCTGCACCGAGGGCAAATAGACCATAAGCCAGGACAGGAGGGTGGTGGCGCACCCGGACTTTGCTGTGACTTAACACCCGGTGCGGTGTACTGAGCGTGAGTTGATAATCACCTTGTGCAAAACCACTGAGCGTAACGGCCTGTTGCGCAGGCATTTCGAGCGAAAAGGAGACATGGCTGTCTGCCTGACCTACTTTGCTCACAGTCAAGTTGAGTGATTCATCGAGCGATGCGGGCTGCGCCAGACGCACAGTAAAATAGCCCGCGGTGACTTCTTGCTCCACCGGTTCAAGCTGTACAGCATAACTGCCCATGCTGAACAACAGGAGGATGCTCCACCCAAGGTGCACCTTCATAACGTCAAAACCCTCAGACAAAAGGCGAACAGGCCAACGGGCCTGCTCCGCGTTCTGTCGTTTATATCGACAATTCTTGTAATACCTTGGCAGACCAAAACACAATTTGCAACCTAACATTAACAATGTTCAGGCGGATGCTTTGCTCATCACACAGGCAAGTAATAACTGAGTACCCGCATCAATATCGTGCCAATGACTCCACTCATCAGGCGCGTGACTGATACCATTGACAGACGGAATGAAGATCATTCCCGCTTCAGTGATCTCGGTGAAAAACTGTGTATCATGCCCTGCGCCACTGGGCATACAGCGATAATTCAGCCCAAGTTGCGCCGCCTGCTCTTCAATGCAAGCCACCATTGCGGGCGTACACTGTACAGGTGTTAACCAGGACACCTGCTCATACTCAAACATGAGTTTGTGTTTTCTGGCAATCGCAGACAATGCTTTACGGCATGCTGCGCTCAGGGCCTCCATAACCTCTTCACTCATATCCCGTACAACTAATGTAAAATCCACTTCACCGGCAATGGTATGTGCAAACCCAGGCTTCAACTCCGCCTTACCCACCGTGATCCGCGAACTATCGGTGCCATCTTCAGCGATAATACGGTTGATCTGGTACGCAAAATCGGCCAAGCCCATAAATGCATCACTGCGCATTTCCATTGGTGCGGTCCCCGCATGATCAGCCTTACCTATCAATTTGACGATCCACTTAAACACCCCGGAAATGCCCTCGACGACTCCTATTTGCACACCAGTTTGATCCAGAACCGGGCCTTGTTCTATATGCAACTCTAAGAAACAAAACACTTTACTGGGGGTCAGTTTTGCTTCCAGTGCTGCCATAGGCTCCAACCCCTGGGCCAGCATCGCATCGCTCAACATCACTCCATCCGCATCATGACTGGTTAAGATCTGATGCGGGGTCAAATTACCTGTTAATGCCTGGACACCAAACATGCCGCCAAAGCGGCCTTCTTCTTCACTCGTGGCAATTAACCATATCGGCTTGGTCAGCTCACTGGGTGTTTCTTGCAGCACACAAAGACACTCATATCCTGCAATCACCCCTAAGCTGCCGTCGAACATCCCGCCGGCAGGCACGCTGTCTAAATGTGAGCCTATCAGTACAGCAGGCTGATGATAACTTTGCTCGTTGGGATAATATTTGATTATCACGTTACCCGCCCCATCGAGATCGGCCTCGAACCCTTGGGCTTTTGCCATGTCCATGAGCCAGCGCCGGGCCGCGCTGTCAACGTCGCTAAATCCCGGCCGATAAATCCCTTTGTCGGATTCATTCAGGCCAAACTGGGCAAGTGAAAACAAATTACGCTTAAGTCGTTCCAAGTCGATCTGAACCTGAGCCATGTTTGTTCTGCCTATGATGCCTAAACCTGCACATAAGCTTAGTCGATCTCAATCTGTGGGGAGGGGTTCTTACAAAAGAATTACACAGCCTACTCGTCGGTACGTTTTTAGCTATAATGAACAAAGTAAGTCAACACCGATAGTAAACACACGGGATAATACCGGGAAGGACTGCGATGAAAAAACATGCACAAAAACTATTTAACCGTTGCTTCTGGTTACACCTTGCCGGGATCTTATGTGTGGCGCTGGGTTTTATTGGCATGGCGCTGCCCGTGATGCCAACCACCATTTTTTTTATTCTGGCACTGGCTTGCTTTACCCGCTCTAACCCCAAATTAGCCAACTGGCTGCTGGCTCATCCCAAATTTGGTCCCACGCTGGCTGCCTGGCAATCCCATCAAGTTGTGCCAGTCAAAGGTAAGTGGGGCGCGGGTTTAGGGATGTTATTTGGCTTTGTGATCTTGTGCATGACCACCGCGCCCTGGTTTGTACTGGTCGGCGTCGCGCTAACAGAGCTGATGGTCATGGCCTATTTACTCAGCAAACCGTCCGAGCTGCCTGCCAGCTAAATTAAACGACTCCTGGCAGCATCACTTTTACTCAGGTTTTTTGCACAGCAACGTTTTGATTGTGTGTCGTACAGAGTATCAACATCACCGCACCGCACATAATCGCCACGTCAGCAATATTAAACACCCCCGTTCGCAGCTCACCGATCCCCAAATTGAGAAAATCGATTACCGCACCATTGTTCAGCACCCGGTCAATCAGGTTACTCACGCCGCCAGACAACACCAAAGACAAGCCAATGATCTGATTGCGATTTAGATCCTCACTTTTTAATGTGTATAGCAATATCGCCACCAGCAGCAAACCAATCACCCCAATGAACAACACACTGCGCAGTGGCGCTGGTAGCTCGCTGCCTAAACTCAAAAACACACCGCTGTTTTCCCGATAGCCAAGGCGCACCAGGTCATGCCAATAGCTGGCCATCTGCCAGCCATTTAAGTAGTAACTTGCAAACCACTTACTGAGCTGATCCAGACACAAACCTGCACCCGCTATCACAGATATCCAGTATACACGTTGTTTAGTTGTCATACGTTGTTGTCTTTATTGGTTGGCAGTAAGCCACTATAAAACGCGCATTGTGACACCGGCATGACAGGTTGGATGAAATATACATTGTTTAGCATATACCAAACAGAAGATTACAATTACCCCACAGCATTCGCGCCATGCTGCCAATCGAGGCGATTTAAACTACACTCAAAACAGTGAGAAAATAAGGGGGCTGGTGTGCGCAATTTCGTGCTAATGGCGTTTGTCTGGTGCCTGACATGTGCTTTTCCTTTGCTAGCGAAACCCATTCTGCTAGGCAGTCATAGCGTGTGGCCACCTTACATACAGGACGATGATCGCGGCCTCAGCTATGATATTGTTGCCGCAGCCTTTGCCCGCAGCGGTGAAACCTTTGCGCTTGAAGTCGCGCCATTTAGTCGGGCAATGCGCCTGGCACAAAACGGAGAGGTCGATGTGATCCCGGCACTGTGGCATACCCAGGCACGTGCACAGCAGTTCCTCTTTAGTACCGCCTATTTGCACAATGAGCTCATTTTTATTTCCCTCTCTGCAAACACCTTGTCTTTTTCTGGATTAAGCTCTCTGAACGGCAAACGCGTGTGCATGATCCGGGGTTTTGCTTATCAAAACCTGGTGAGCGGATATCCCAATATCAGCGTCATCAGCCAGCTACATTTGAGCGAATGCCTGCGACAGCTAGCACGGGGCCGGGTCGACGGCGTAGTGGCAGATAGGTTTGCCGCGGCCTATGCAATCACCCATCATTTTCAGCGAGACATATTCACCTTACATGCTCAGGTCATCGCATCATGGCCACTCCATATTGGTATCAGCAAAACACACCCCAGGTCCCGCAAACTTATCAACCTGTTCAATCAGGGCCTCAGCGACATCATCCAGGACGGCACCTATCAGCATTTGCTTTCGCAATATCCTCAGATCGACCAGGACCAAGGCATCAATCCCATCCCCAAATAACCCGCTTCATGAAGCAATCATGCCTTGTACCCGTAACTCAGAGTGAATTATTGAAAGCACTGTCTATAATTTAATCACGCTCTCTTGGTCCGTTGACTTAAAACTGATAGAGATTAACCTGTTAGGTCGTTATCAGTGACACCCTGGCGTGTTGGCGGTGTATGCATCAGTCCGCCGTTTAATGCGCACCGGCACACCATGCCTGGGTATGAAATAATGCTTACAAACAAAGTTGACTGGCAGTACCAGAGAATAATCGAACCTTGGGTGATCTGTTATGCAGCTATTACTTCATCGCGCGTTTATTCCGGTCGTTATGCTGGTTGGACTGCACACGAGTGCAGCGCTGGCCGCAACCACACCGCTCACAAAACTCCAGTCAGCACTTGAACAGGGACAATATGAACAGGCTTATGCATTAGCGCTGGCACAGTTCGACACTGCCGCAGGCGAGCCCGCCTTTGATTTTCTCTACGCCAGGGCCGCACTCGAAACAGGCCATTACAACGAGGCTGTGTTTGCCCTTGAGCGTGTGCTTGCGGCCAAACCCAACCACCAGCCCAGCCTGTACCTGCTTGGCCTGACTTACAACAAGCAAAAGAACTACTCGCAAGCCGCCACGACACTCAATTCGCTCCTGAACACGCCACTGAGTGATGAGTTCAGACAACGGGTAACACGTGCGCTGGAGGCCATTGAAGGCAATCTCGCCAGCCTGAAACAGGAGCTAAAACACCGGGTTTCATTGGCGCTGGGCCACGACAGCAACGTCAACAGTGGCACCACAGATGACCGCATAGTAATTGGCGGCCTGCCCATTTTGCTCGATGAAACTAGCCGCGAAGCGTCGGATTCATTCGCCCGCGCCAGTTATCGCTTTGATGGCCGCTGGCAACAAACCCAACACCAGGCATGGCGAGCCAATCTGCAGATATCAGATCAACGCCACCAGGACAGTGATCAATTCGACCGAACTCAGCTCAGCGCTAACCTCAGCTATATACAGGACATTGCGGCCTTTCAACTTCACCTGGGTGCCCAGCTGGGCGTGATGTCACTGGACTCTGAAACCTATCAGCAAGATGCCGGCGTCTTTAGTGCGCTGAGATACGCCATCAATGAACACTGGGCAGCGACTGTGAACATGAGCGCGTTTAATCTGAATAATGTCCGGGACAGCTCGCTCGACAGTCGCTTGTATACCTCCGGGCTGGCGCTCAGCCGGGCAACCCGTAACTGGCTGTTACGCCTGAGCGCAGGGTACACCTGGCAACCAGCAAGAACCCCTGAAGGCGAGCATTTTGCGCGCGACTACAGCCATTTTAGCGCCTCTGTGGTGTATCGACTCAATGACGCCCACCGGCTTAATGCCAAAGTGCAATATCGAGATATTGAACACCGTGCAGCGCACCCTTTCTTTTTGCAAGTACGGGACGAAACACTCCACATCGCACACCTGGGCTGGCACTACCAGATAACCCCGGACTGGAGCCTGGAAACCAAGCTGGCTTACTACGACAAAGACAGCTCACTGCAACTGTACAGTTATGATCGTACTGAATGGTCCTTAGGAGTACATTATGATTTCTAATTCTCGCATCCGCTGGCAGCCACTCAGACACAGCACGCACCTGACCCTCTTATTATCCGGGTTACTCTTTGCACCCATCAGCCAGGCTGCTCCAGCAGGCAAAACCCTGATGTCTCGTGGCCAGGTCGTGGCGACAGCCAGTGACAGCGCCGAGCAACGCACACTGAAACGGCGCAGTCCGGTCTTTGATGTGGATGTGGTGAATACCGGACAGCAAAGCAATGCTCAGCTGCGTATGCAGGATGGGGCTTTAATCGCCTTAAAGGAAAACACCCAACTGATCATCAATGAATATAGCGGGTCTTCTGAAGAAGACGGCTCAGTTGTGATGGAATTAGTAACGGGCGGACTGCGCACCATTACAGGCAAAATCAAAGGCAACAAAGACAATTATCAGCTCCGCACCCCAGTCGGCAGTATCGGGATCCGGGGTACGCATTATGAAGTTGAATGGCAAGGAGATGCACTGCTGCTGGCCGTGTGGGACGGCACCATTGAAGTCAGTGTCAACGAGGAGCCGCTGTTGCTCGGGCAGGAAGGTAACTTTTCCTTTGCCAGTGTCAGTCAAAGTGGTGAAGTAACCCCTCTACTCGCACCACCATCACAACTTACCCGACTCACACCAGCCAGTCAGGGCGCTGCCAGCGGTAGCGATACAGATGAGCAAAACGATGACGGCAACACTGAGGATACCAGTGCGGAACTAGATGACGCTCCAGCTGAGGCGACAACACTGACCATAGCACAAGCCCCGGTCGCCACCCCGCCTGCGGCTCAGGAGGCTTTTGAAGCCGCCTTGCCAGATGTTGGTCGGGACATCTCAGATAACAGCTTTATTACGGAAGAAAACCTCGACACAGTGGGGATCGACCCCCTTGAAGATTTACTGGCTGAGCGTACCGGAACCGCGCTTTACACTGCGCTTGAGCGCGCCGAGTTTAGCTCAACTGGCGGCGCAGTCAGCAACATTCAAATGCAGATCAGCGTCGATTTCGACAGCGGCACAGTGCCACAAGGCGTTTTGTCGTTTAACGACCAGCAGGGTGAATGGTTTGCCGCCTTTAATGGCCTGATCGACGCCAGTGGCATGACGCTGGGCGTCAATTTCGCCTCACATGGGCAAAATCTGGCAGAAGGCACTATCGAGACTCAGTTCAGCGATGAGCTCAACAAGCTACGTGGCAATTTTAATTTGAACGAAATTGATGAGCCGAGTGTCACCGCTTCTGGCTTGTTTATTTTGAGTCAACCTTAAGGGGGATGGGGGATGAAGCGCTCGCAATTACACCAACTGGGCATTCTGACACTGTTTTGTACCGGGCTTTTAACGGGTTGCTCAGGCGATGGTGACGACACCACAAGCACAACACCTAAGCAAAATACTACCACTGAACCGCCTGTCCAGGATAACAGCGCCGACCAGCCAGATGCACCATCAGGCCAGGTCAGTTTGATCCCTTTTGACTATCAGCCCAAATTCGCGAACCGTAACCTCGCCGCGCGTCAGGTGGTCAATACACAATTCGTCAACGGAACAGGCAACGTTCTATTCCCCGTTACACAGACTACCTACCGGGGTAACCTTACTGTTTCTCTGGATGCCATCACCGATCCGGAAGGCGTAAGCCGGGTGCTGCTCGGCTTTGATAGTGCAGAGCAAGCGCAGGTTTTATGCGATGGTAATTGCAGCGATCCATTTGCCTTTACCGAAACTGGCATTAACCCGGCTAATTTTGCGCAGCAACCCGGTAGCCTGCAATTACAAGTCTGGGTAGAAGACAATGGCGGCAATCTCACCACAGTGGCCACCCAACAAATTAGCTGGTTACCACGCAGTATCGCGTTTAACAGCACGCCACGCAGTGAAGGAAGTGCGGCACTGGACTGGCAACCACTGCCCAGTTTCTTGCGCTACAACGCGTACCTGGCTGAATCACCCATTGATGATGTGCGCAACATTACCACCTTGCCAGGTGGTCAGCGGGTCATTGCCTTAACCGATTCAACACACACCTTCAGCGGATTAGATCCACAAAAACACTATTACACCCGCATCACCGGCATTGATGGCAGCGGAGAAAGTGCCTTCAGCGAGTCGCGTATGCTGGCAGCCTCCAACCTGATCACGCCCGTCGCCGTTGCGGACAGCTTTAGTGGTGTTCAGTTCGCGTCACTCTCGGGCAACCTGCTGAACAACGACAATGCCAATGGTCTCGAACCACTGACCTTGGTCACCACAGCAGTACGCGATCCACAAAACGGGACACTGACTCTATTTGCCGATGGCCGTTTTACTTATGAACCCCGAGAGAGCTTTTTTGGCACCGATGGATTTCGCTATCGTATCGTCAATAGCCAGGGCGTCACTGCTGAGGCCGAAGTCACTTTACTCATTGAGCGCGTTAATCAGGATCCGATCGCCTTTGACAATCACTACGCGCTGGCACAAAACAGCGAACTCACCGTCAGTGGCGCCGGGTTGCTGGTCAATGACATAGACTTCGATGGCGATGCACTCACAGTGAACACCACGCCCGTCACCGATGTACAAAATGGCACCCTGACACTCAATGCAGATGGGAGCTTTAACTATCAACCCAACTCTGATTTTATCGGCACAGACAGCTTTGAATACCGGGTGGAAGATGGCAATGGTGGCTCACACACGGCCACTATCACCCTGCTTGTAGAGACCGAAGTCAGTAATTTCCCGCCCGTCGCAGTCAATGACAGTTATCAGACTAACGAAGATGAACAGCTGTTTGTTGACCTCCCTGGTGTACTGGAAAATGACAGTGATGCAGATGAAGATACACTGACCTTATCGATCATAGAGCAACCCTTAATGGGCACACTGGAGCTCAGTGACACAGGGAGTTTCCGCTATACCCCGCAGCAAAATAGTTATGGGCAAGACTATTTCGTCTATCAGATTGATGATGGCGCAGCCAGTGTGCAGGCTTTTGTGCTGATTGAAGTCAGCGAAGTTAATGACGCGCCTTTGGCCAACGACGACAGTGTTGAAGTCGCACAAGGGCAACCAGTCAGCATTTTTGTGGCAGCCAATGATCAGGATATAGATGGCAGTCTGGATCCAACCAGCCTGGTGCTTATCGAAGGGCCCAGTCATGGTGACGTAAGCCTGAGTAATGACCGCACCCATTTCATCTATCAGAGTGAATCGGGCTACCGGGGTAGCGATAGCTTTACCTACCAAATTCAGGATGACAGAGGGGCAACGTCCAACGTCGCCAATGTCTTTATCGAAGTAACAGGTGACAACCTGCCACCGGTTGCCGTGAATGACAGCGCCACCACGACCCAGGAGGTGGCGGTTACCATAGATGTACTGGCCAATGACAGCGACAGTGACGGCAGCCTGAACTACAACAGCCTCACTGTGGTCACCGCCCCAACAAACGGCAACGTGACACTGGATACCGTGGAGCTGAGCGGATTTATCTATACCCCGCAAAGCGGCTTCTCAGGCAGTGATTCTTTTACGTATCAGGTACAAGATAATGAAGGCGGTCTTTCCAACACCGCAACCGTCACCATTACGGTTGAACCACTTAATCAGCCACCGGTTGCCGTGAATGACAGCGCCACCACGACCCAGGAGGTGGCGGTTGCCATAGATGTACTGGCCAATGACAGCGACAGTGACGGTAGCCTGAACTACAATAGCCTCACCGTGATCACCGCCCCCACTAACGGCAGCGTGACGTTGGATACCGTGGAGCTGAGCGGCTTTATCTATACGCCGCAGAGCGGCTTCTCAGGCAGTGACTCTTTTACCTACCAAGTGCAAGACAATGAAGGCAGCCTTTCCAATACCGCGACAGTCACTATTACGGTTGAGCCACTTAATCAGCCACCGGTTGCGATGAATGACAGCGCCTCTGTCGAAGTCGACCAGTCTGTCACTATCACAGTGTTGGATAATGACAGTGATGCCGATGGCACCCTGCAAACCGGCACCGTCGAGATAGTACAAGGTGCGCAAATGGGCACCACAGAAGTAAGCAGCAGCGGGGAGATCACCTATTTTCATACTGGCACGTCGGAGGGAGAGGACAGCTTCACCTATCGAGTGCAAGACAACCAGGGAGCAGTCTCCAACACAGCCACAGTGACTGTTACTATCACAGCGCCGAATACAACCCCGGTGGCCGTCGATGACAGTGCACAAGTCGATAAAAATGAGAGTGTAGCCATCTCCGTGCTGAACAATGATCAGGCCAAAGGACGTGATCTACTGGTCAATAGCGTAATGGTTGTTGTTGAACCGTCCCACGGCAGTGTCTCGATAGATTCAACCTCTGGCATAGCCCTTTACGTTCCCCAGTTTAACTTCGTCGGCAACGATAGTTTTGGTTACGTGGTGAGCAACGACCTGGCCGAAATTTCCAACGTCGCGACGGTCACCATCACCGTTAACGACAAAAACTACACGCCCACTGTAGAGCCTGGTTCGGCAGAAATCGAGACGGATATCAGCAATGGAACGCTTGTGTTGCAGATCAGTGCCTCCGATCCAGATGGCGACTCCCTCACTTATCAGCTGTCGGGTAACAACGCGACAATTTTCTCGGTCGATGCAGATGGTAAAGTCACTGTTGCCGATGCCGAGCTGCTGGCCAGCAATGGAGAGCAAATCTATACCCTGACCGTGACAGTCTGTGACTCTGGTACACCTCAGCTTTGTGCACAAAGCGAGATCACTATCTCTGTCACACAAGCTGCGCCGAGCTATATTGCCACTAAGCGAAGTACATTTGGTAATGACGGTAGCTTAACGGTGGCGCTGAATGCCAGCCTGGAATTCCACAGCCCCGGCCAAACCATTCTGCTTAGCGATGGCAAACTGATCAGCGTCGGCGCTGTTGGTCATTTCAATGACGCCGCCAGCCGCAATATCCACCGTGCTTATGTCAGCAAGCAACTCAGTGATGGCCGCCCCGATAACAGTTTTGCTGAGGCAGGCAACTTCCAAAGTAGCTTCGGGATCGAAATTGAAAGCATTCCACAAGATGTCTGGGCAAAAATAGCAGCAGTTGATGAACAGGGGCGTATTTATGTGGCAGGTTACGTCAATTTCTTAAGCTCACAACAGCTACTCGTCTTCCGTCTGCTCAGCGATGGGTCATTGGATACCAGCTATGCCAATGACAATGGCTATATGATCTTACCTTTGGGCAGCAATGTTTTTGTTACCCCCGTTGCGATTGCGCTAGAAGACAATGAAACCCTCACTGTCGTGAGTAATATCAGAGCCACCAGCACCGCAACAACAGGCACGGTGACGCTGTCCAGGATCACAGCTCAGGGCGAGGTCACCACCACCCAATCGCTGGCAGAAACGCCCACCAAGAATGCACGAGGCATGGTCACTTTGCCTTCAGGGGACTATCTAGTGTACGGCGAGATCACGTCGACTGAAACGGGTGAGGATGTGATGTTAATGCGCCTCACACAAAGCACGCTGGCTCCGGATAGCAGCTTCCAGAACAACGGTCTGCTACAAATCAATATCACCACAGTGCCCGAAGGCGCAGACGGCACCGAGTTCAATGACACTGCCCGTCATGTGCAGATTAAAGACAGTAACACCCTGTTGGTTACCGGGCTGACAACACTGGACGAATTTGGCGAAGAACGCTCTGCGTACTTACTGCAATTGAGTATGGATGGCGTGCTGGACACGGCCTTTGCTGGCACAGGTAAACGCGTCTATCAGCTCAGTGAGCTCCCCACAGACGCAGACAATGATATCTCTGGTTATGATGCAACCGGCATAGGGATCGCCGCGGATAGCGATACTTACTATCTGGCCATTCAGCGCAGTTTCTTTAGTAATGATCAGGCAGTTCAGGTAATCAAGGTTGGCCTCAATGGTGATGTAGATACCAACTGGCTCCCTGGCAGCAATGGCTACAGTATGTATCATGGTACCGGGCTCAAGATATTCGATTTCCTGGAAACCCAGGGTGGGTTGTTGTTCAGTGGTCAGAAGTTCAATTATCTGGGTAACAACTACCTATCAGAGCTCTGGCTTGGTGAAATAACCACAGCAGCCGAGCTGAACCCGAACTTTGGCTCTTTTGGTCAACGCACTGTCAGTGTCGGCCGTCGAGACGAATCCTTTGTCGCCGGACAAGTATCCACCTTTAGCGCCTCCTTAGGACATCTATTGCTCGGAGGCCAGGCAGCAACCTGGCAAACTACACCGCAAACCGTGCCGTACGTACTGAAACTGGATAGTGTGGGCCAACGGACGAATACCTTTGCCAATCTGGGCTTGGTATCCACTGTGCCTGCTACAACTTTAGGACCGATGTCCAGCGCCACCGTGGGTGCCATTAAGGAAAACAGCGCAGGCGAAGTTTTACTTAGTGCCTCTGGCAACGTATCGGTATCAGCGGGGGATGAGCAAGCCATGGCAACACTGAATAAGTTCAGTAACTTAGGAGCTCTGGATAGCGGCTTTGCCAACAACGGTGTACTGAGCTTGATCGCCAGCGAGTATCAAGCTGAGTCTGCCGCATTAGAGCTAACTCAGCTAACAACCCTGCCAAGTGGAAATATTCTGGCCCTTGGTCAGGCAACAGCCAGTTGTTATGTGCACAGTATGGCCTTTGTCATCCCCAGCTCTGGAAGCTCACCTACTCACTTTAATTACCCCATTCCGAGTGGTTACAGTTGCAGCCCCAATGCACATAAAGTGTCTATAATCCATACTGTAGGGAGTAGTCTGGTTGGTGTTGGCCAAAGTCAACCGGGACCAACGGCACCTCAACTGCTGTTAGCCAAAGCCAATGAAGCGGGCGTCCCCGATACCAGCTTTGGCACCGACGGCCTGGCGTTACTCGACATCGGCCTGAGTGTGGGTGACGACATCACCATGAAGGGCTCAGTGGTGGATTCCAGCCAGGGCTTTATTGTCTTTGGTCATGCAGGCACTAAGAACTTTATCGTTCGGGTGACCAGTGCAGGCGCACTGGACACCAGCTTTGCGACTGGTGGGGTACTGATGTTTGAACAAATATCCGGTGAAGCCGTGCTGATCAACCAGGCCTGGATCGAAAGCAACGGTAAGTTATTGTTGTTCGCTCAGGCAAGCAGCTCCAAATCTCTGTATGTCGGTCAGCTATTGCTGAGTGAGTCACCGGGAAGCTGGGATACCAGTTTTGATGAAGATGGCACACAGCTATTCAGTAGCGCTGTCAGCGGTGAGCTGAAAACCGTTATACAGCACAACAGCAGTACAGAGTTTACCTTTGTGTTGCAACAATCCTCTCCCGCCAGGGTGAGTTTACAAGCCGGCCAGGTCGTTCAACAGTGACGAAGTAAGTAAGCAGTCACCAAAGGGTTAGGTATGAAAATAAAGTTTTATGGTGTGCGGGGATCCACCCCCACACCGGGGCCTACAACCGTGCACTATGGCGGTAACACTGTGTGTGTAACCCTTGAAAGCGATGCTGGTAAGCGTATGATCCTGGACGCGGGGACCGGACTCAGGATCCTGGGTCAGGAGGTGATGCATACCCGTCAGCCCTTTTACATCTTACTGAGCCACAACCACTGGGATCATATTCAGGGCTTTCCGTTTTTCATTCCCGCGTACATTGCCAAACGCCAGATCACCATTGTACCGGGAGTCACAGAAGAGCATGCCCCTGATGCCATTTTAAAGCAAATGCAGGGAAGCTATTTTCCTGTACCACACAACACCTTAGCTGCTGATATTCAGGTGACTCCACAAGTACAGGATCAGTGGCAATATGAGGACTTCGACATTCGCCGCTGTGCAATGAACCATCCAGGTGGTGGCAGTGCCTATCGTATTGCGGCTGACGGTATCGACGTGGTGTACGCCACAGACAATGAACTAAACCCGCCAGGTCTCCCCGTTACGTCATTTCAACAGTGGGTTGATTTTGTTAAGGACGCAGACTACCTGATCCATGACGGCCAGTTTGTACCAGATGATTACCCGCTCAAACACGGCTGGGGGCACTCACTGATCAAAGATGCGCTGCTCCTGGCTGAACAAGGGGCCGTAAAGCACCTTGTTCTGATCAGCCATGATCCGGACCGCAGCGATGCAGCACTGGATCAGATAGCCGCTGACATTCAGCGCCAGAACCGGCCTTTTAAAACCATTCTGGCTCGCGAGGGACTAACACTGCCATGAGCCTTCCGCGATTATGGCGTAAATACTATCAGCAATGGCTATGTGGCCTGTTTCTTATCGTCCTGTTTATCGCCTTGCAATTGCTCACATTATCCCCCGCCTCGCCCTATGGCGATGCCTTAAAACGCCTTGAAGGTCTGGGCTACGACCTGCGTTTGAAATCGACTTTGTCTTTGCAGTCGCGTTCCTTTTTACCCATTGTGATTGTCGATATCGATGAACCCAGTCTCAAACAAGTTGGTCGCTTCCCGTGGAGCCGCCATGTGATGGCACGTTTACAATCTCAGCTGGCTGATGCGGGCGTAGCCGTCATTGCCTACGACATCTTATTTTCAGAACCGGAACTGAACCCGGCCCGGCAAGTGCTCAGTCATCTTGATACGCAAACCTCAGCCGATGTCTCCCACACGTTACACGCTCTGGCCCCAACCATAGATGCCGACAAAGCATTTGCCAGCCGCTTACAGGAAACCGACACTGTACTTGGCCTGCTGTTCGAACATCAGCCTGACATTCTCGTGGGTACATTACCAGAGACCATTTTTTTCAGCACCGTACCTGCTACCGCGTTGCCCGTTCCGGCTTTTGCCGGACACGTTGCCAATGTCTCGGAGTTGCAACAAAATAGCCCGGGCAGTGGCTTTATTAACAGCGCGCCTGACAGCGATGGCTTTATTCGTAACTCGATGCTGCTGGCCAAGCATCAGGGACAACTTTATCCTGCATTAGCACTGGAAGCAGCACGGCTCTATACCATGGCAGAGCAAGTCGAAGTAGTCACGAAACCCTTTGGTACCGGGCACAGCGTTGAGGGAATACGGCTGGGTACAGCGCTTATTCCAACGGATGATTATGGCCGGGTCAATGTCCCTTACCGGGGCCCCGCCTTCAGTTTTCCGTATGTCTCCGCAGCCGATGTCCTGAACGGCCAAATAGACCCGGAGCTGTTTGATCAGGCCATCATCTTTGTTGGTACATCCGCGGTTGGTCATGCCGATCTGAGAACGACGCCTGTAGGTGTCCAATATCCCGGTGTTGAAGTCCACGCTAACGTCCTGGAGGGCTTGGTTTTTCCAGAGTTATTGCCGAGCAGACCCAACTGGATGGATGGAGCGGTGATCATGCTATTGCTGTTACTGGGCCTCCTGTGCGTATTTATTTTGCCACGCCTCGAGGTATTGGGCATTGCAATCTTTACCCTCTGTGTGAGCGGATTGTTTATCACACTGAGTGCTTATTTATGGGTCAAGCTCAGGCTGGACTTACCGCAAGTTGCGGTACTGGCCATGTTAATTAGCCAGGCCATGATCCTGGGTAGCCTGGGGTTTGTCAGAGAGCACAAAGAGCGTCTCCAGATAAAATCGATTTTCGATCAATATGTTCCGCCAGCCCATATTCAGGCGATGTTAGACAACCCGGATAGCGTGTCTATGGAGGGAGAAAAGCGCGACATCACGGTGTTATTTGCCGATATTCGCTCATTTACCACAATTTCGGAGTCCCTGGATGCGGGTCGGCTTAAGTCTTATCTCAATCAATATTTCTCACCCATTACACGGATAATCTTCGAACACCAGGGCACCATAGACAAATATGTGGGCGACATGGTGATGGCATTTTGGAACGCTCCCCTGCCAGTTCAGAAACACCCCGAGCTGGCAGTACGCTGTGCCATGGCGATGCAAGACCAGGTAGACGCACTGCAAGAACCCATGCGCCAGCAATCATTGCCACCGTTTAAAATTGGCATTGGGCTCAATACCGGTGATATGAATGTAGGAGACATGGGGTCTGAATATCGTCGCGCTTACACAGTACTCGGCGACGCCGTAAATTTGGGGTCGCGACTTGAAGGTCTGACGAAATACTATGGGGTGGGTATTCTCATCAATGAAACCACGCATGCGCTATGTCCAGGTCTGGTATGTCGCCCCATTGACAAGGTTAAGGTCAAAGGCAAAAACCAGGCTGTCACAGTCTATGAACCGATTTGCAGTCACGAGGCGTTAACCCCAGCCATACGCGAAGAGCTGGATGCCCATGAACAAGCCTGGTCGCTTTATTTATCACAACAATGGCAGCAGGCTCAGGCAGCTTTTACTAAACTTAAAGAGCGCTCACCAGAGCGAAAAATCTATTCGCTACTTAGTGAGCGGATCTCGGTCTTGCAGGCTAATCCGCCCGGTGAGCAGTGGGATGGCAGCTACACCCATACATCGAAATAGCAGGTGAGTTATGGAACAGCATATTCGAAACATCGCAAATAAGTTTGAGCAGGCAGGCTCACAGGTCGCGCTGCAACACCTGCTCAAATTGGCCATTGAGCTGGCATCGGAGCATGATACAAGTCGACTTTTGGAAAACATCCTGCTTTCAGCGATGGAACTCAGTGCAACCGATGGAGGCACCATTTATTCCGTCACAGAAGACATGCAGCTACAGTTTGCCACACTGATAAACGGGCCTTTGGACCTGCATATGGGCGGTACCTCTAATCAGCCAATCCCCTTTCCTCCGATCCCTATCTACCTGGACAATGGACAATGTAACGAAAGTGCCTTAGTCGCGCTGGCTGCGGCAAAGCGGGAAATGATCAAGATAGACGATGTATACGAATGTGAAGAATACGACCTGTCTGCTGCACGAGCGATGGATGCTAAAACGGGTTATCACACGCAGTCCGTACTCACCATTCCTTTACTGAATCATGAGCAAGAACTCAACGGGGTGCTGCAACTGATCAACCCACACAGTAAGGGCGAAATAGTCCCTTTTTCTAAACAACAAACCGACATGATATGTTCTATTGGCGCCCTGGCAGCTGTGGCACTGACTAACCGACAGCTTATTGATGGTATGGAGACTCTTTTTCAGGCCTTTACCCGCTTGATTGCAAAAGCCATTGACGAAAAATCGCCTTATACCGGGGGTCACTGCCGACGTGTGCCTGAGCTCACTATGATGATTGCCGAAGCGGTGCATGACGCCACATCAGGCCCTATGGCTGACTTCTCCATGACGGAAGCCGATCGGGCCGAACTATCATTAGCAGGCTGGTTGCATGATTGCGGGAAAATCGCCATTCCAGAATATGTTATGGATAAGGCCACCAAACTTGAATCAGTAAACGACAGAATCGCATTAGTCGATGCCAAAATAGAACTGGCAAAGCGCGACCTTGAACTCGACTATACGAAACGTATTTTTCGATTTGAACGCGATGGTGACCAAGCTCAGGTCAATCATCTTAGAGTTGAATTAGAGGAAAAACTCACCCAACTGGAGCAAGATCGCCAATTTTTGCGACATGCTAATATCGGTGGCGAATTTATGCGCGACGAAGACCAGCAACGCGTTCAACACATCGCCGAACAAACGTCCGTGCGGATCGGCTCAGATATACAACCCTTATTAACTGAAAACGAAGTCTATAATCTGAATATTGCACGCGGCACATTAACCGCCGAGGAGCGCAGGATCATCAATCGCCATATGGATATCACACTGGAAATGCTCGAAGCACTCCCCTTCCCAAAACATTTACGGCGTGTACCCGAATTTGCGGGCGGTCATCATGAAAAAATGGATGGCACGGGATACCCAAGGGGATTAACACGTGAGCAAATGTCGATCCCTGCCAGGATTATGGCCATTGCCGATATTTTTGAAGCACTCACTGCGGCAGATCGCCCCTACAAAGATGCGAAAAAGCTAAGCGAATGCTTGTTCATTATGGGAAAAATGAAACTAGGCGACCACATTGACCCAGACTTGTTTGATGTCTTTGTCGATTCGAAAGTTTATTTGAAATATGCACACCAGTTCCTCAAGCCTGAACAAATTGATGAAGTGACGCACGAGCAGATCCCAGGCTATGAGAAAAAACAGGGCTGAAAAACAAAGGTCAATATTGGTGGGTATTGACGACTAGCTGTGACGACTTGTTGTTTAACAGCCCCATATTTAATGGTGACATAATTATCGTTGTTATTATTTATTTTGGAATACGATTTTCCTTTTACAGCAAGCAACACCTGTTAATGCTTTTGATGAATCTAACCAGCGATACAGCGGCAGTAGGACCGCTGCATCGCCGGCAATCATTCCTTGATCCTCATCGACCTGTCCTTGTAACAATCCAGAGCACTGACAATGCGAGTGGCAGGTAGTCACTCTGTGCTTCCAACACTATTCCTGTTGCTCTCCCTGTGTTGGTCCGGATCTCTATATTATTGTTATTATTTCACCTGCTTGTTGCATAAGTCGCAACACATGCACTCAGAAAGACTACATAACAATCTGAGGTACATCCTGAGCTAACACCAAACTCTATCATTTCACTCCTTGAGAACTTGGCACTTACTTCTTCCTTTCCTTGCAAGAAGCGCATTGTCTGCATTTCACTTGCCTTCCTTGATAGTGCTGGTAAACCACACCAGGTTGCAGACTAAGTTACAACCTTTCATCAGTCCCTGTCCGGTTGTTGCTAACTCGGAGCAAACTATAAAAATTTATCTCAATTTTCTAAACAACTGTTACATCTCTTTTTTATAACCAAAAAAATAAGCCTTTATATCAAAGGCTTATTTAAAATCTTTTTTTGATTAGCTAATGTGATTACTTAATAGATTAGCTTATCTCTTTATCATGCGGCTTATTGCAATCCACAAAGTCACAAATCCAGATAGGCTTGATTGGCGTGTCTTTGCTTGCGTGCGCAGAAAATGACCCAACACTGGAGATAAGAAAAATGATGGTTATACAGATTAATTTTTTCACACTAATGATCCTTTTGTTTTTTTTGTAGAGCTACAAGAGGGCGATTATGAGGGTATTATCTCCCCAATCCTTCGGCCCTCTTTCAGGTATTATCTTAGTGGTCTATTTTGATTGCTGCAATAGAAGTCTCATTTAATTGCACAAACAATGAGCGGACTTTGTCTCCTTTATGGTCCACTGCCGTTGCAGGATAAAAAGCAAAAAAGCGGTCTTCAGAAGCGTGATGGGAGCCTGTCTGCCAATTCAGTTTATACAGATAGGTGCTACGAGCATCAAAGGATGCTTTTGTTTATTTGTAGGGCCACAAGACGGTGATGATTAAGGTGTTATCCCTCCAGCGCTTCGGCCCCTTTTCAGGTATTATCTCAGTGGTCTATTTTAATTGCGCCAATAGAAGTCTCATTGAATTGCACAGGCAATGAGCGGACTTTGTGTCCTTTATGGTCCACAGCCATTGCAGGATAAAAAGCAAAAAAGCGGTCTCAGAAGCGTGATGGGAGCCTGTCTGCCAATTCAGTTTATGCAGATAGGTGTTACGAGTATCATAGGATGCTTTTGTTTATTTGTGAGGGCGATGATTAGGATGTTACCCCTCCAGCTCTTCGGCCCTCGTTTAGGTCTTATCTTAGTGATCTATTTTAATTGCGCCAATGGACGTATCATTTAATTGCACAGACAACGAGAGAACTTTGTCCCCTTTTTGGTCCACAGCAATCGCAGGATAAAGGGCAAAAAAGCGGTCTTCAGAAGCGTGATGGGAGCCGGTCTGCCAATTCAGTTTATGCAAATAGGTGTTGCGAGCATCATATGCTGTCCAGATAACATGATCACCCCGGACGTACCAGCGGCAGATGTATCTATAGTCAATCGGATGATGTAGTGCCCTTGCAGGGCTGGTAAGATCAGGTAAATAAAAAAGCTGTGCATCAACGGGTTCAGCGACAATGTAGCCAGTCCCTGCAGGGCGAATAGAGCGATATCCAGATAAGAGTAGATTACTGACTTGAGTAGCAATGTTATAGCTTTGTATTTCCCACTCCCCAGCGACATGCACACCATAATAGATATTATTGCCATCAGCACTGAATGCAGCATCACTGCTGATCTCCATGGATGACGTAATATAGGCTACCTGGCTTTGCTCAAATGAATAAAACGCGAGCTTGGGCCCTTCCTTAAACAAAATCCCCCCAGCCTGATACGATACATCCAGCAATTCGACATTCTCCTCACTACTATAGTAAGGCTCCACCTCTCGGGTGCTCATTGCCATCCTGCCAATGGTTGTGACCTCATCTTTCAAATGCATCGTCCACCGATGTTCATCTGATTGCTCGTCATATAACATGGCAACAACCTGCGGGGCAGTGTTGATTATTTGATTAACTTCTAATTGTGAGGTGAGCTGGTGCTCTATATAGAGACGTTTCGCCCGGCTGAACTCTCTTTGTAGCAGTACAATATCGGTACCATTGTGGGTATCAAAGCGACGCAATAAAACATCATCGTCTTCAACCAATCTGACCTGCTCTCCTGTCAGGCTATCGATCTGGAAAAGCGCACCTTTGACCATAACCAGCAAAGAGGTCGTGCTTTTCCACTCGACACCGTACAAGGTGTGCTTGCTGCTGTGTATCAGAGTTTCTTCTTTTGTCGCTAAGTCAAACAACAACATGTGGAACTGGCCTTTGATCTTTTTTATCAATGCCAGCTTTTGTTTATCCGGTGACAAACTTACATCAAACAATATTTCACTTGCATCACTGGGAGCCAGCATACGCAAGTACTCACGTGTCTGCAGGTCAAGCGCGTAAAGCGTCATCTCGCTTTCTAAGTCTACCAACATAGGTAATAACAACTCTGAATCATCACGGCCACGAGAAGGGTCCCCGACTGCAACTACGCCTTCGATGAGGGTTATGCGACCGGACTCTGGCTCAGACAAGGTCAATGGCAACAACTGAATTGACGTTTTACCACCACTTAAGTCACTGTATATTAGAACTTTATCATTCTGAGCAAACTGTACATAAGAAGCATTATTAGCATGAAAAGTGAGCTGTCTGATTTTGCTGTTTTGCCTGTCAAGCAGGTATACCTGCCTGTCTTCATCAATAGACGTACGGCCAGAGAAGGCGACATATCGGCCGTCTAACGATACCGACAAGTCATATTTTTCACCATTGAAACCCGTCAACCGATCCAGCTCATTAACGTTTACCACCTGGCTATCTAACACATACTTCATAATGGTGTCATACTTAGTCCAACCGATCGTCGCAGAAAGAAATATAACCATTACTATCAGTAATTTATAAGTTAAACTCGATGATTCTTCTGACGTAGAGGGTTGGCCTTCAGCAGGATTTACAAGTGCTTCAGGCACGTCTCGGGGTGCATCCACGGGCTCACGGTCAGCCTTCTCAGCAGGCGGTTCTGCAACCTTCGTTTCTTTTAAAGGAGTGAGCGAGGGCTCTAGCGCATCAACAGGATCGATATCGCAAACTAACTTGTAACCGCGCTTTGATACTGATTTTACATATTGGGCATTCGCAATATCCGTGTCACCCAGGATCAATCTGAGCTTTTTAACGGCGCTGCGTACCGCCGTATCCGAAACCACGCGATCTGACCATACTTGCTGGTGCAATTCTTCTATGCTCACATATCTGTCTTTGTTTTCATACAGATATAGCAACAACGCCATGACCTTAGGTTCAATAGCAACCTCGTTGGCATCGCGATATAAAACCTGATCGCTCAGATCCAGAACAAATGCTCCGAGTTTTGTCAGTTTAATATCTATTAACGAAGACATGGCATCCAATCAAAGTGGTCAAAATTTCCAGTTCTTGATGGACGATTAGACAGCCGAATCCAGCGCACAGGTGCTACGCTCAGGCCCTCTCGGACACCTTAGGCAAGGTATTATTCCAATAAATGAGAGTATTCTAAATTTTCAAATCGTCACAAGACATTAGACTAACAGGGAAAAGAAATGAAGTTCAACTAAAACCTGACGATCTCATGGCAACCAAGGTTAAAACTTATTACAAATATGACTAATCATTTCAATTTTCGCAATTCAATACACGAAAGACCATTTACTCGCATAAATGATTCACACTTGTGCCTCTTCCATGATCTCACCACTTTGTTTTCAATAGACCTGTTTTCATTCACTTAAATGCGGATGTGGCTCACTGGCCACATACATTTGCGTAGATATGGATCGCGTCGCTCCTGGCAAAGCTGATTGCTACCTTGTCTTGAGAGATAAACGCAGCAGAGGTGGGTGCCTGGGCGCCACCTACATCAAGTTGTGACAAGTACTGCCAATGGGTATCTCTTTTGCGTCTAAAAATATGAACCTGATCCGCAGACTCCGACAACGCCAGCATACATTGCCCTGCTGGGCCAAAAGCCAAACGTGACACAGCGGCCAGCTTTTGGGTATCTGACACCGTCAGCTCCGTCGGGGATATATAATTACCCTGCGGATCCGGGGAATAGATAAATACACTGTGCTTATCCGCCACAAACAAACGTTCGGTCCCTGGCAAAAAGGTCACAAATACCGGCTCGATTAACGCTTTTTGCTGCCCGACGGGCAAGGTTTGTTGCAACTTAAGCGGCTGTGTATCTGAGACCTCAAACAGCGCAATTTGATTTGCCTGCATGCCCGCCACAGCAACTTTCAGGCCGCTATCAGCTTGCGCGACCGACACTGCGCCACGCAGCGCATTAACCTGGTCAGCCCGAATTATCTGATGTGTGCTCAGCTGCCCCTGTGTGGAAGTCAGTCGTACCAATGCCTGAGACATATTGGCTGCCACATAACTGGTGCCAGCGGCATTACCAACAATGGCATATGGCCCCAACAGAGCCAGCTTATCCTCTTGTGTTGAAATGGGCTTACCCTGTTTAAACACGCGCTGGATATCAATTCGGTCAGATAAAGCAGACTGCAAAATCAATGTATCATTGCGATCCAGCTGAAACTGAGCAACCGCGCCACTGTAAAAGCTAACAACCTGAATAGCCCTGTCGGCCCCCGAAAACGTCATATCCGATGCACCGGTAAGCATACCGCGAGCGCGCTCACCTGAGATCATATCCAGCATAGTCAAAGCGTTATCATCGGCAACACGATATGCAGTCAATGCATCATCATCCGCACTGACGGCATACAACACCCTGCCGGTGTCATCAAATAACAGTCGCCGAACATTATCCAGCCCATCGATACCATTTTGGTTATCTACATAACGATGCAGCAAAGCAGCGCCTTCAGCCGGCTCATCAGACGTTGCGCATCCGGCTATCATGCCGCTCATACCAAATGCGACAAAAAGTCCCGCAACACAGCGCTTTAGTTTTCTATTTGCCATTGACATAGTACTCCTTTGGGATAGGTCTTTAAGTGGCTGTATTAATTAAAAACGTCAGGCTATGCGCTGGGCATGGCCTGACACACGTACTAAGACGCTTTAAATCGCTCCCTGTCTTTCACTATTTGCCTAACCAGTTTGCCAAACGACTTCTCTTTGGCACGTCTTTGCGCCATGGTGGATGTATTAAAGGCATTCTCTCGGTTCAACTTAAGGTAATTATTCAACCGCCTCTGACTCAGCGCGCCAGATTCAACTGCGCGATGTACCGCACACCCGGGTTCCTGATCGTGTTGGCAGTCACTAAACCGACATTGCTCACTAAGCTGTTCTATATCAGCGAACGCCGAACTGATCCCCGCGTCGCAACCACCCAGTTGCAATTCCCGCATCCCCGGCGTATCGAGCAACAAACCACCCGATGGCAAGGCAACCAACTCCCGGTGCGTGGTTGTGTGCCGCCCTTTTCCGTCGTCCTCACGGATCCTGCCAGTTTGCTGATGCTGTGCCTTCATCAGCGTATTTGTCAACGTTGACTTGCCGACGCCCGATGACCCCAGCAATACCACCGTCTGACCTTTGGTAAGCCAGGGAGACAAACGTTCAGCACAGTCGGACGCTTGCGTGTTTAGCGCCAGCACATCCAGGCTGGCGTCAAGCTCACGCACCAAGGTGAGCGCCTGATCCGTATGATCAACCTGATCGGCCTTAGTCAGCAAAATGACGGCTTGTACGCTCGCACTGTGCACCAGTGCCAGGTACCGCTCCAGTCGGTTAAGATTAAAATCTTCGTTCAGTGAACACAAAATAAAGGCAGTATCGACATTTGCCGAGATTAACTGCCACGCCCTCTGTGTCCCTGGCGCCTTACGTCTGAAACAACTTTGCCGTTCCAGCAAGCGGATATATCGTTGCTGATTGTCCAGCAGTATCCAGTCGCCAACGGCGAGTGTATCCATGGCAGGTGTTAATGACAAGACAAAGAACCCAGTGTCGCTTTGCACTGAAATACAGCTTCGGTGTACTGAGACTACACGCACAGGGCTGGCATTACTCCACTCTTCCAGTGTGAGCTGTTGTTGAAAAAAGGGTGTCCAGCCTAAGCTAGCGAGTATCTGAAAATTGGTCATGACGACCCCTTAACAATGATGTTAATACTTGAGAAAGGGGCTGCGCGCCCCGGTAGATACCGGGCGAAAAGAAGTGCTGGCTAGATTAAATTTAGTTAAACCAATTTGCTTTATTAAGTGAAATTGGTATCAGTTGAGGCCAGTCTGCCCGGTCGGTTTGGTTACTATCATCATTATCCTCCTGGGTGTTTTTCCGTCAATTACGACTATATCGGATCGACGCACAGAGTCAATGTATCGGTGAAGGGTGTTGAAAGGGCATCACACCCCAACAATCAACATCTTACCTTGTGCCATTCCCTCTCGCTCACAACTTAAATCAATTCGACTGTCGAGTGGATACTGATACAAGCGCTCCAGTTTGGGGTGGGTTTTAGTTAGGAAAGAGCAACTTCTGACAAACAGACTCATTTTGCTTTGTTTATCGACGAATGCATACGCCGTTTTGGCCAACGCCTCTTTGCAGGCAGCCATAATTTGTGGATTCACCTGATTTAAATGAATGGCTTTGTGGGCTTCTTCTTGTGGGATCACTTGCAAGCTGCTGGCTAACACACACGCCGCATAAATATCTAACACCCCAATCACCCGCGGTTTCTGACTGCCCCGCTCAGCATAGACCACCATCATACAAGGCACTTTGCTTTCATCCAGTTGCTGAGCTTTGATGGGTTTTAACACAAGTGAGTTACTGATGTTTTTTTGCATCAGCCGCTCAAGTAAATCGGTTTTCGGCAAAGCCAGCTCCTCTCTGAGTGGCACCGCTTCATCCTCAACAATCACTTCATTGGCTTCCTGCTCCAGCACCAGAGGCATAATGGCGCTACGCAGAGCATCATCACTGAAAGGTTTAGACAGGAAAAAAGCACAGCCCAACGAGGTCGCATAGTCAATCTGTGCCGTATCATCGACCGTGGAGATCATCGCCACGGGGAGATCAGGGTGACTGACACGCACCAACTCCAGCAACTCTATGCCGGTTTTATCCGGCATGTGCCAGTCGGTCAAAATGATTTGGGGCTGCCAGCTGGTTATCTGTGCCAACGCATCATCAACGCGACTGGCACACTGCAAAAGCAGCTTGCGGTACTCAAACTGTTGCAAGGCCCGGCGGATGATCTCACAGGTCGCATGGCTGTCGTCAACGATCAGAACTTTCACTCTTTACCCTAACGCAATTATTCTTCTTCAGTATAGGCAGAATTTTGAACGAAAACTAAACTTATCTTATTGATAAACAAAAGCGGCGTATCTCAGCTCATGGTTCCTCTCGAAGTTTACCAATACGTAGCACTGAATGTGGGGCTTTTGATCCTGGCGGCCTGGTTCTATATTTTGTTGTTGATTTTAAGAGAGTTTCGTCATTTTGCCGGGACTTTTTTGAACCACAAGCAGGGGGCTCCAGCCAATGATGAACTACTTGCACAGTGCCGTGAAGCCGTGGCCCGTGCCAGCCAGTTTTCTCAGCAGCATAGCCAGACTATCTCTGAACTTTTGCAAGTGCAAATGACGCTGGAAAATCAGTTGTCACAGATCCGCGCATCCACCGCTGATCACATCACCAAAGAAGAGCAAGGCTCCATCAATGAGTTAAATAAAAAGCTGATCCGCTCTCATAAGCTCATTAAACGCCTCAAAGGCGAGCTCGACAACAGTGACAAAAAGCTCCAGCACGTCAGCTCCAAACTGGAGCATCAGTTCCAGTCTACTGATACCTTGCGCCAGGCCAATACGCAATTACAAGAAGAGCTGGAACAACTGAAGCAAACCAAGGCCAGTACCTCCGCCAATACCATGAGCGATCAGCAAACTCAGACATTGCTCAACCAGTACAAACGTCAGATCGAGGAGCAGAATCAGTTGATAGATCAACTCTCCGTAGAACACGAAGGGGACGGCAGCAGTGCAGAAGTGGCCGCCCTGAAAACCGAGCTTGAACAAACCCGGCAAAAACTGAAACACCTGAGTAAAGAGAAAAATTTTGTGGAAAGTCGTTACCTTGAAGCCATTAAGCAGGCTAAGCCAGAATAACGACTCTCCAGTCATGGTAGGTCATCTATACTGGTTATGGATGTATTGGTATCACCTCAACACACTGATACCGGAGGGTTGGCAGTGACAACATTAAGGCGTGTATGGCATGCAATTCTGATTACTTTATTGTCATGTACTTACCTGATTTCCAATCTGAGTTGGGCCACTGCTCCAGTCTCTCAGACGAACATAGCGCAGACGCAAACAACCAGGGTAAACACACCGTTTTTCAACACCGGTGAACTGATTTTTCAGACCATAGGTGACAACGAGCAAATCCCCAAAGGGGTGGTCACCGCGCTGGCTCAGGACCGGGATGGATTTATCTGGATCGGCACCCAATTTGGCCTGATCCGTCACGATGGCTACCGGTTTGTGCCTTTTCAGCATGATCCACGAGACCAGATGAGTCTGTCTGGCAATTTTGTACGTACATTATGGACCGCCCAGGACGGGCGGATCTGGGTCGGCACCTTCTCTGATGGCGTGTCTGTCTATGATCCCAAAAGTGGCCAGTTCAGCCGCTTCATACATCACCGCTCAGCAACAGATAGTCTGCCTCACAACACAGTGCGTTCACTGACAGGCGACAATCAGGGTAATCTGTATGTTGCCACAGACAGCGGGCTGGCGCATATCCAGGCACAAACAGGTCAGGTAACGCGGCTGCATGTTGAGGGCTGTGATATACCACTGCAGCAACCCAGGCTCCGCTCCGTCTTGCTGACAGACACAGATACCTTATGGCTGGGCAGCAAAAGTGGTTTGTGCCGCATCACCTTACCTGCTTTGCGGGCAACGCAGAATGTAAACTGGAAGCAGCCATTGACTGGCAAAACCCTGCCAGCCTTTAACCATCAGAACGTATTTCGACTGTTCCAGGCGACTGATCGATCCATCTGGATTGGCACCACAGATCATGGCGCGGCGTTTTTCGTGCCCGGCTCTGATCAGGTCAAGCGGATCACGCATCGCCCGGATGATCCCTCCAGTCTCAGTTATCACTGGGTCAACGGCATTGCACAACCCAATGACCAGGAGATCTGGTTAGGCACGTCCGGTGGCGGCATCACCGTGGTGGATGCCACAACCGGCGCGGTAAAGCGTCATATTCGTCATGATCCCCTGAACCCCTACAGCATTAACCTTGACTCTATGGGCGCCCTGCTCGTTGATGCGTCCGGACTTATCTGGGCAGGCACCTGGGGCAATGGACTCAATCGCCACAATCCCCACAATGGCGCGTTCAGAACCTTTGTTCGACGACTCAACTACCCAAATTCGCTAAGCCATGTCGATGTGCGCAGCTTTGCCGAGCTCAGTAACGGCATGATATGGGTTGGCAATGCGCAAACGGGGATCGACATCATAGATCCGCAGATCGGCGTGGTGGCCGGCCACCGCCCCGATCCATCGGATCCAACCAAACTCGCCGATGGCTATGCCCGGACGATCCGCCAAACCTTTGATGGCAATATCTGGGTCGGCTCGGCAAACACCGGGTTATACCATTTTGATCCTGATACCCAACATTTCACGCGCTTCAGCAAAGCCGATGGCCTGCCCGGCTACCAGGTTGTCACCTTGCAGGAAACTCCTGGCGGCCAATTGTGGGTCGGCACCGGCGAAGGACTGGCCCTTATGGACATTAATACGCGCCAGATCCAGACTTTAAATCACTTCACTGATCACACCATTTTGCCCGGAAAATCAGTGCTGAGTATGACCTACGCGGCACCCAATTACCTGTGGGTAGGGACCCGTAATGGCTTGTTTGTGCTCGACTTAGCCGCACACAGTGTCACGGAGATCAGTGCCCAGGCTGGTACCACTGAGACCTTGTCTGACAATTATATCAATAGCCTGCTAATTGATAGTCAGGGACACCTGCTGGTCGCCACGCCCCATGGCCTCGACAAGCTGGTCCACTTTGACGGCCACCACGCCCAGTTCGAATCGCTGGATCAATTAGTGGGCAGACCAACCGGCACTGCAGGTAACCTGCTGGAAGATGATCAGGGACGTCTCTGGAACGGCTATGGCTGGATAGACCCCGTGAATCGCCGCTTTGCAGACTTAAGCGTCGCCGATGACTGGGATACCGGCACCATGTGGACAGGCTCCTACATTAAGCTGCGTAATGGCACTTTACTGTTTGGCGGTACGAAAGGGATCCTCTTGTTACGCCCTGAGCTGTGGACCCCCTGGGACTATCATCCTCCCCTTGTGATCAGTGAACTGGCGGTCAACAATCACCCCGTAACCAACACAAACCAACTGACCCTGCAACCCAATACCCGCAGCTTTTCCGTTGAGTTTGCGGCACTGGACTATACGGCACCACACAGCAATCTCTATGCCTACCAGCTCATAGGCTATGATGACGACTGGATCCAGGTGGATGCCAACAAACGCCATATCAGCTATTCCCAGTTGCCCCCTGGCGACTACCAGCTCAGGATTAAGGGCAGCAACCGCAAAGGACAATGGAGTCAGCACCAGCTCACTCTGGCTATTACTCAGTTACCGGCCTGGTATGAGACCTGGTGGTTTCGCCTAGGGCTGCTGTTGCTGATCACCACTTTGTTATACCGGGCGTATCTGTGGCGGATAAAAGAACTTAAGCAGCAACAAGTTGTGCTGGATAACCTGGTTCAGTCGCGCACTGAAAATATCACCATGCTGGGCACCATAGGCAAAGACATCACCTCCACATTAGATCTCTCGTCGGTGCTGGAACGTGTCTATAAACACGTGAATGAGTTGATGGGCGCAGACGTCTTTGTAGTCGGCATTCTGGACACCGAAAATCAGCGCATATCCTGTCGTCTGGCGATTGAAAAAGGGCAACAGCTACCCGAATTTGAATATGCTTTGTCCGACACCCAGCGCCCCGCTGTCTGGTGCGTCACCCACCAAAAAGAGCTCAGGGTCAATCAGATCAGTGAGCTGACGCAGTTTGTTAACTACATTGCTGCGCCTGTCAGCGGTGCCGAGAGTGAGTCGCTGGTATACCTGCCTCTGATTATTGATACCCGGACCATTGGCTGCCTGACCGTGCAGAGCTTTAAGCCACATGCTTTCAGCGATAACGATGTGCAAATGTTGCGCACAATCGCCAACTACACCGCCATTGCCCTGGCAAACGCAGACGCTGTGGCCCAGCTTGAGAGCACCTTCAACCAGTTACAAACGGCCCACGAAGACCTCAAAGTCACTCAGCAACAACTGGTACAACAGGAAAAAATGGCGGGACTGGGCCGCCTGGTATCCGGCGTTGCCCATGAAATTAATACGCCGCTTGGGATTGGCATTACGGCTGGCTCTTATGCCAGTAAAGCACTGGCAGAATGCGAGCAAAAACTGGCTGACGCGCGACTCAGCAAAGACAATCTGGAGCAGTTTCTTGCCACACTGAAAGAAAGTCTGCAATTGCTGGAATCGAACCTGAATCGTGCAGCGCAGCTGGTGAAAAACTTCAAGCAAGTGGCTGTTGACCAGTCCATAGAAGAGCTCAGTACCATCAACCTGCCGGATTATCTCAACGATGTGCTGACCAGTTTACACCCCAAATGGAAGCATACCCAGGTCACAGTAACAACCGACTTTCCGGCAGAGGCCCGCTTGTCTACTTACCCGGGTGCCATTGCCCAGATCCTCACAAATCTGGTCGACAATGCCATTAAACATGGATTCGATGATGGAAAACAACCCGGTACTCTCTGCATTGCGGTTAACCCCCAATCGCAGCAGCTCATCTGGACGGTATCTGATGATGGCGTCGGCATGAGCGAAGAAACGCGGGATAAAGTCTTTGAACCATTTTACACCACCCGACGCAGCAGCGGTGGGACTGGACTAGGGATGCACATTGTCTTTAATATTGTGACTCAAAAACTCAAAGGCACCATAGAATGCCAAAGTGAGGCCGGACAGGGTTGCCGTTATACCATAGTGCTCCCGAGCACCAGTGGTACCGCACAATTAGATCATCAAAACCGGCTGAACGACTAAGTTTCATACTGAAAAGGGATAACAGACCCCTTTAATAACCTCAAGGAGCAAGCTTTGAATATCAAACTAATGTTAGCATTTTCTCTGTTATTGCCACTGGCACCGTCGGCGCTGGCAGCTAAAGGAGTAGGAACCGTTGAGCGTATCTACCCTACTGATACAAGAGTCAACTTTCGACTGAAAGGAGATGAATGTAAAAAAGACGCGAACAATGGAAATACCTATTGGTACTATGAACTGTCCGATGGTGCCGCGGACATGAATTCTGCCATGCTGCTGGCGGCAGCGGCTACAGGGACAGTCATCAAAATTGGTTACCCTTCCTGTGAACCAGATAAAAGCCAGAAGATACATTATTTGTATCAGGACTACTAACCTCTTTGGGCCAGACACTATTGCAGCTTGTTTGGCCCTACCAGCAGTCAGAAATACATCGACTCCCCTCCAATCGGTCGCTAAGTATACATTTCAAATTTAGCTTACCCTATACCTATAAAACCGCAGCTAAGAATGCCCGAATCAAAATAGTACAACATTGAAAACACTTCACTTTCTAAAATGGCTATTATTGCAGTGATGCACCAGTACAGGTACAGTATTCTGAAAACAGCACGACCCCTCAACCTCTGCGAAATAACGCCGCTCAGTTAAGTGCAACCTTCGCTTAGATTGATGGCACCATAAGCACGGAGCAAACGATGAATACACAACCAGTCAGATCCATTAAACTGGCCGCATTTTTTGACATTCTTCCTTTATCAATTGCCGTGATCCCCTGGGGCATTTTATGTGGTTCATTGGCCATTCAAGTCGGGCTGAGCCCGTTGCAATCACAACTGATGTCGCTGCTGGTCTTTGCTGGCGCAGCGCAACTGTCTGCGTTGACGCTGACAGGTGCCAGTGGGGGTATCGCGACCATTTTGGGCAGTACTGCTGTGATCAGCTCACGCCACTTGCTCTACTCTGCAACTTTTCGCAGTCATGCAATGGGCTTACCCTTACATCACAGAATGCTGATGGCCTTTTTGCTCACCGATGAAATGTTTGCTGTGACCGAGAATAAACGCAAGGAGCTCGGTTATTTCCCGTTAGATTATGCGCTGATCTCTGGTGCCACTTTCTATGTTATCTGGAACCTGTCCACACTGGCTGGCATTGTGGCTGGCACCAGTATTCCGGATCTCGAAAGCCTTGGACTCGAATTTGCCATTGCCGCCACCTTTATTGCCATGGTGGTGCCTGCCATAAAATCATCGCCAGTGCTCGTGGCGGTGCTGGTATCCGCCGGTTGTGCCGTGCTGTTTCACAAATTCGAGGTGCCTAACGGTTTGTTGCTGTCCGCGCTGATCGGCATGGTGGTCGGCTACCGTTTAGACAAAGAAACCAGCTAGGAGGCAAACCATGAGTTACGATCTGATCTTATTAATGGCGCTGATCACTTTCTTTATGCGCTACGCCTTTTTTATGGAAAAGCTGCCCGTCAAACTCGACCTGAGGGTACAACGGTTTTTAAGTTACACCGCGCCCTGTATTTTGACCGCGATGGCGGCACCAATAGTATTTGGCGAAGTGACATTCAATATGCATGATCTTACCAACCCCTTTTTGTTGGGAGGAATACTGGCCATTGTCTTAAGCTTGTTGGTGAAAAACACCCTGTTCGTTGTGTTAGCCAGCATGGGCGCGTTCTTTGCGTTGAAAGTCCTGCTCTGAGCATACTCAACAGCCAAAGTCACTCTAAATGACCTGAACAGCGCCTGTTCGCTCCTAGTCAGCTCAGTCACAACATCCTTTGTAACAAAAACTTTATTTTCAGATGTTGAATTAGCCTGATGCGTACCGAATAATGTTTGTTTTTAAAAAAGGACCATTTTAATTATGAAATTCACGACTATTCTCACATTATCTTTATTACTTCCGCTCGCGCCTGCTGCGCTGGCAGCCAAGGGCGCCGGACAGGTTGAACGTATCTACCCCAGTGGCAGCCGGGTATATTTTCGTCTCAAGGGCGATGAATGTAAGAAAGGTGCCAACTCAGGTAACACCTACTGGTACTATGAACTGTCAGAAGCGACCGCCAATGTGAATACCGCGATATTGCTGGCGGCGGCGAACACAGGTAAGTCACTTAGAGTTGGCTACCCTTCGTGTGATGCAACCAAAACCCAGAAAATAAACTACCTGTATCAGGACTTTTGATCTGCCTGGACACGCGATACCAGGATAAGCGCATGCGGTTTTCCTGGCATGACCCACTCGCCTCCTGATCACGCGTTTTGGGGCGTGGGGTGATCCATTAGACACTCACTAAACACTGGGCTCAATCCGGGCCCATTTTTTATTTAGCCTAACTTCCCAAAACAGAGAAAGCCGGGTTGGCTGCGCCTCGCCGCCCATTTCATATCCCCTGTACACTATCTACCTCGCCAATAATACTGGTGCATCATATCGTCACGCTTAAATAGCAAGATATGGCATACAATACCAACGCGCTACAGTAGCACCACAGGTAGCGCAGTTCGTTTGTCGCAAAAATGCAGCTCAAACTGTTAAAACGTCAAGAAAGATAGCAATAAGCAATATAATCAATAGCTTGGCAGAAAACAGGTAGGCACCTTTTCACCGCTAGAGGTGTATTTATCCTGTGATATCATCAGCTTGATGTGCAGCTATCCACTCGGTATCCCCTTTGCAATACGGTGATCCTTATCAGCAATGGCTGTACCAAGAAGCCAATGAAAACAAAAGAACGGCCATGTCTACCTTATAAGTCATTGTTACTATTATTTACTTTAGAACGCACCTCTTCTTCCTATGCCAGACCAGGTGCTCAGAAAAGCACCGCAGCATGAGCAAGTTTTCTAATTGTTCATCATTTTTACGTATTTGTGTAATTTGCATTAACAATGGGTTGCAAATTGAAACTTCAAGGGGTAGTTTGATCCTCAATGGGGTACAAAATAGACAATAAACCAGACCTCATTGCATTGGATGCAGCAAACATAACAAATAGCAACAACAAGAATCAGTAGGAAGCAACATGAACAAGACATTTAGACTTACCTCGTTAGCCATTGCCTTATCCGCACTGTCATCAGCCGCCGTCAACGCACAGGAAACCAAACAGTACATTCTAAAGCAAAGTGATTTAGCCATTTTTGCACCGCAAACCACTCGCTTTGCCCGCGCCGCCATTGCCCAGGATTTCGCTGCTGAACCAGCCGCAGAAGTACTGTCAGATGATGAGCAAGGCACCGTCGTCACCATGGAGCTGACTGCTGAGCAGGTCGCACAACTTAAAGCGTCTGGTCAGTACGCCTATATCGAAGAAGATTATGAATATGTGCCTTTCTCATCGACCACCAGCGCTGAAGTCTCACCGTATGGCCTGGCCGAAGTACAGGCACCATTGTTACAAGACACCAACGCCGACTTATTTAAAGTCTGTGTGATTGACTCTGGTTACGATCTGGGCCACCCGGATCTGCCACAAAATGCCACTGGCTTTACCGACTTGCCTGGCGGCCTGACCTGGGATCAGGATGGCTCAGGCCACGGTACGCACGTTGCCGGTACCATAGTTGCGCTGAAAAATGGCCAGGGCGTCGTCGGTGTGCTGCCGAATGATAAAATTGGCGTGCACAACGTACGTGTTTTCGATAACGATGGTAAGCAAGGTTTAACCTCTCGGATTGCCCGAGCAGTTGATAACTGTGTCGAAAATGGCGCAAAAGTCATCAATATGAGTTTAGGTGGTGGCAGCCCAAGTCAGTACTTCCAGGATCGTCTACAAGCCGCCTATGACAAAGGCGTGCTTATCATTGCCGCAGCCGGTAACAACGGAGATAGCACTGTCAGTTACCCTGCCAGTTACGAAACCGTGATGTCAGTGGCGAATATTGACGAAAACCGCGTGAAAAACGCCACGTCACAGTATAACGCTTATGTAGAAATTGCAGCGCCAGGTACCAACATCCTGTCAACAGTACCACGTGGCACCGGTGTTGCCGCTGGCGTGACAGCCAATGGGGTATTTGTTAAAGGCGGCGGCATGACCAACTCGGCAGAAGGTAACGTCAGTGCCGAACTCGTCGACTGTGGCCAGGGTCTGAGTGCCTGTGCCGCGACACGCAGCATCTGTTTAATTGAGCGCGGCGGTGCTTCTTTCAAAGACAAAGCAGCCAACTGTGAAGCCGGCGGCGGTGTTGCAGCCATCATCTACAACAATGCAGCAGGCTCGTTCAGCGGAACACTGGGAGACGGCGTGCATGGTGTAACCATTCCGGTCATTTCCTTGTCTCAGGAAGACGGCACGGCACTGAAATCCTCTGTGGGTACCTCAGTACAAGTGCAGCTCGAAGCCATTCTGGATTACGATGAAAAGTCAGGTACTTCTATGGCGAGCCCGCACGTGGCCGGTGTTGCTGCCCTGGTCTGGAGCCAGCACCCAAGCTGTACCAACGTAGACATTCGTAACGCCCTGAATGCCACGGCAATCGATTTAGGCTCGGCGGGTCGTGACAATGAATACGGTCACGGTTTAGTACAAGCCAAAGCCGCGTCTGACTATATTGCTGCCAACGGGTGTAGCGGCACACTAGAAAACCAACTGCCAGTTGCCAGCTTCACAGCCAGCTGTACCGACCTAGGTTGTAACTTTGATGCCAGTGCCAGCCGCGACCCGGATGGTCAAGTCGTGGCTTATGACTGGAATATCAACGGATTTGCCACCACAGGTGTCACTGTCACACACGCATTTTCCAATGCTGGCAGCTATCAGGTATCACTGACGGTAACAGATGATGCAGGTGCGACGCACACTGTCACTCAGTCAGTCTCTGTCACAGATGGCAACAACAATACCGGCTGTAGCGGCCTGGAAACCTGGTCTGCCAGCAAGATTTACCGTTCAGGTAATGAAGTTGCCTATAACGGTCGCAAATACCACAGCAACTGGTGGCATCGTGGCAAAAACCCGGCGCAAAACTCTAACGTGGGGAATGCCTGGAAAGTCTGGACTGATTTAGGCGTCTGTAACTAAGCGCCCACGATTTACAATTGAGAGCAAGCAGTCAGGCGACACTTAGGTGTCGCCTTTTTTATGGGCCACATGCTGTTGCCGCTGTCCCCATTCACATAGCATATCCAGAATTGGCCTGAGCTCATCTGACAATCCGGTACTGGTGTATTCCACCCTGGGCGGCACTTCTGCATACACCTCGCGAGAGACCAACCCGTCGGCTTCAAGCTCTCTTAACTGTTGAGTCAGCATCTTTTGTGTGATCTTTGGAATGCGCTTTTTCAGCTCACCGAAACGCAGCGTATTGTCCCGCAGGTGAAACAGGATGATCACCTTCCACTTGCCGCCAATCACATTCATGACGGAGGTCATCGGACAGCCACCTAAATTAATGTCATTTTCTTCTGTGCGTAACGCCTTGTTTTTTGTCATTGGTTACACCGGCCCTGCTATACTCTAGATTATTGCTTATTATGCTGACTATATCCGAACATTATAGTTTACTAAAGATACTATGGGTTTTATTTATACTATTAATCCTGCTGCTGAGTAAACCCAAGCAGACTAGAGAAGGTCAATACAGCATGAGTAATGATATCTGGGATAGAAGCAAGACAGACAAAACGAACGCGGCCTTGTTTGGTAATTTCGTTTGGATGACCATCAACAGCTCGGATCTTAAAGGCATTCTCCAGTTTATGCGCGAAAACGTTGAAGTAGAGAACGTACACAAAACGGATGCTAAATTTGATACATTTGCGGTGTACAACGCACAGCGCCTTGTACTCGCCAAACTAGACCAGCATGTTTATCTGGGTGGTTTTGGGTTACCAAGCTTTCACGAGTCCGCCCGCCCGAATAATCTGCTTTATTACGTTGCGCACTGCGAAAAACAAGCCGTAAAAAATAATATGAACCTGCTGGGCGCGCTGGCAAATGCACTTAGTTCACAGTTTGGCGAGACACACTACTATGCAATGACCAACAAGAATCAGTTTTACTTTTGGCTAAAGTCGACAAGAGGAAAACTGGACAGGTTATATGCTTTTGAACTCAACAACAGTGACGAATATCTTTCTCCAGGTCAGACACTTGAGAACACCGTCGTTTCTTTCGGCTCACCGACAGAAATTGAGCTGGCACTGTCAAAAGAATATTTCATTGAAGGGCTCAGCGAGCCCTGCGCAGAAACACAACTCCCCGAGATAAATTTATATGATGTACTGCAGAGGATCCCTGAAAACTGGGACGTGCACCCTTACAAAATACTTCCTCAGTTTCAGGATGCTTACCTGATTGAGTTATCTGTTCCCGCATTTTACGGATATAGAAAGTTCATTGGCATTGACTCACTCCGCTCATAAGGCTTCTTTACCTGAGCAGACCTGGTGTAGAAGCATTATACAGTTACTAAAAAAGAGTATTTGATAAAGGTCATCGGACAACCGCCTAAATTAATGTCATTTTCTTCTGTCTGTAACGCGTTGTTTTTCGCCATTGGTTACCCCAGCCATACTAGCTTACAAATTGGTGCTTACTTGATCTGAGTATATCTGAGCTCTATAGTTTCCAAAAGATACCAAGGGTACTTTTGATACTTTTATGTACTTAAAGCGTACACAGCATGCGCTGACAATCCCTTGTCGATGTAATACACAACCAGGAAACACCCATGAACACACCAAAATATGCTTTATTCGGCGCACTGACGATGCTATCAACCTTCACCACTCAGGCTGGTGACTTTATCTACAAACCCGCCTCTGCCACGCACATCGCGGCACCCAATCAAAAAGTCGCAGGCAGCCACCGCGAGCGCTTTGTGAAACCTTATGAAGTACAACGCCTGAGTCAGAACGTCTACTGGATATCGGTTGCCAACTACAACGTCACCGCGGTAGTTGGTCAGCGCAGTGTATTGCTGATCGACGCCCCTCATGGCACAGGCAAACAACTGCTGGCAGCCATCAAGTCTTTCACCAGCAAACCGCTGCATGGCATCGTCTATTCTCATGCCCATGCTGATCACGTGGGCGACTCACGGCTGATCCAAAAAGCACAGCCGGATACTCCCATTGAAATTTATGCCACCGCAGAGGTGCGCGATGCACTGCACTCGCACAAAGTCACAGCGCCCGCGCCGATCACTCAGGTCATTGGTGATACATTTAACTTTGAAGGCCACACGTTCACCACATTTAGCAACTTTAACGGCCACACTCAGGATAATACGGCGTTACTCATCACAGATCAGGGACGTACCATCATTCATGCCATCGATCTGGTTCACCCGGATCAACTGGAGTTTCGCAGTTTCTCAAACGTTGAAGACGCCATCGCCTACAAAAACGACATAGAGACACTGATGACTCTGGACTGGGACGTAATGGTCACCGGCCACAGTAACCTGGGCTATAAAGCCGATGTCCAGTTTGTGCAGGACTATATCCGCGATGTACAAGCCTTTATCCATGCGGGGCTGGCCAAAGCCCAGTTTGCCAAGCACTTTAAAGGCGAATCGCCATTTAGCTGGTACGCGGGCTACACCAATGAAATCATCGACTTTGCTCACGCCAAAATGGCAGAAAAATACCGTAAAGGCAGAGAAGAAGAGTTTGATATTGTGGCCAAATCACACGTCCGGGTGATGTTCTGGGCGATGTTTGCCCGGGCGCTTTAATCTGTGTTCAAGTAGCGTTCAGCGCAAAACGACACACACGATTGCGCTGAACGCTACCTGCTCACGCTAACCCGTTACTTTTCGGGCTTCCCGCTCCAGCCAATTTTGTCGGGCATGCTGCGGGGCGGTCGCCAGAATATCCCGGCTCCCCTGCTCCGCTTTACGAATAAGCCTGATGGACGAAATTTGCCAATGATGCTCTGCTTTGATCAGGCCAAATTCATAGTCCCCGGACACCGACCAGAATCCCGTTTCTCCCAGCCAGTGACGTGCAATAAACTCAGCCCTGGCGACAGCCTTGTCACCTGTGACGGTCACAACCAGATTGCTGAGTTCATGCAAGGTTGCATCAAAGCCGGGCAGAAACCCGGCCCATTGCTGTAGTAATACCCGCCGCTCTATCCGTTGCACCTCTGTGCCGAATAAATCACTGTAATCGACCGTCAGCTGCGGGGCAAACACTCTGCCAAGATAGTCGAATGCCCCCTGATCGGCAAAGACTGAAAAACTGTGTATCTGGCTGCGAATTTTTGCTTCGTCCACTGTCATCGTGCGTGCATTGGCATTCATCGTCATGACTCCTGTAAATAGTATTAACCAGTGCCCTAACTGCATGCCGCCCCTCACAGGGTTGCCGCAAAATGTGTCACAACGGCATCCACCGCCTGACTGACCGCCTCGGGCTGATCGTAAAAATCAAACTGGCTGATCCCCTCAAGCCACACGGCACGCACGTTGCTGCCAGCGCTATCAAGATACTGGCGGGCACCCGCTGGCAAAGCCATGGCATCGGACGCCACCATCAGCACCGGTTTATCCTGAGCCGCGGCACCGGCCTGCGCATCGTAATTTAACCAGCCCGACCAGGACGCAACATTAAACTGATTATCGTACTGTGGTATCAATCCCCGCTCGGTTTGCGTGTAATAAGGGACCTGATACATCAATGACTGTGCATTGCTGTTGCTGGCTGCTTCGATATAAACAGGTTGCGCAGACGTAGACGCTTGTTCAGCCGCTGCGAGTAACGTCTGGACTTGCGCTTCGCCACCGTAAATGGCTGTCGCCATGGCTTTGTCATGCAACCACGGAGCGACCACGGCAGCGCTTTTTACTTTGCCATGACCTGTTATGGCATCCAGCATGTACCCGGCCGATGCACAGATCCCAAGACCTGCTATACGTGTGGTATCGACGCCCTGCAACTGGTCGAGCGAATCGATCACAGCACGAATATCCGCCGTTTTACGCGCCGGATCTTCGAGATAGAGCACCGCATCAGCACTTTCACCCCAACCACGAAAGTCAAAGGTCAGCGCAGCGAACCCTTGCTCTGCCAGTGCCTGTGCATAGACCGCGCTCATTTGCTCTTTCACCGTTGTCCAGGCACCGGTAACGATAACCAGCGGTGCATTGGGATGATTTTTGGGCAGATAAAGGTTGGCCGCAAGGGGGCCTATCTGAGTACTTAATTCAATCTTTTGCATAGTGATCTCCTGTGACGATAATTGATGCTGATGCGTGGTTGCAGACACAGTGTGTGGTAATACTGCGATGGTCAGACTCCCTAACAGGAGTAATAGTGATTGCTTAAACATGGCACCCTCTGTGTTGTATGTGAGCCGTTTGGCTAACCTGGGCATAGATTAGCGCTGAGGGGCCCCGCAAGATTGAAGATTCCTGCCCGGGTTTTGGTATTTTATTGCACACAAGCTGAGTTGACGGCGGACAGTAGGGTGGGCTAGATTCACTCTAAGAGTCATCAATGAACACCCCGCAATGCAATCAAAACTGAGGTTTTATAACTTTGAAACCAACACCTTATCGGATTGTGGTGCGGTGCTGGAGATTGCCTTTTCAAATCATGATCTGGCATGGCCGGGCATATTGGTTGAACAGGGCACGTCTCCCCATTTTTACCCCACCCATGTCTACACGCCTTACTTTTACTTTGCACTGGCGCTGGAAAGTGACTTGCACTGGCAGGCCGAACAAAACGGGCACCTGGCCGACTTACACACCAGCCCAGGCAATATCTGGATCAACCCGCCGGGCACGCCCTTTACCCACGCGATTTCAGAGCCTTGCCATTTCGTGATCCTGGCCATCGAATCACAGCATTTTCTGGACCGCTGTCCACTCAGCCTGGATGGCATTGAATTGCAGTTTCTCAACAATTACAACGTGGTAGATGCCGCCATCAAAGGCATCATTGACCTGTTTATGCTTGAGGCAAAAAACAAGGGCCGCAATGGCACAGCCTATTTGGACAACCTCGTTGGGCTGCTGGCCACCCATTACATTCATAACTACTCCAATTATCAGGATCAGAAAACGGCGCAGGTCGCGACCTCTAAGTTTGATCAGCAGCAAATTGCTAAAATTGATGACTATATTCAGGCACATATTGGTCAAAGCATTGCGGTAGACGAGCTGGCGGACTTACTGGGGTGCAGCAAGTTTTACTTTCTGAGGGAGTTTAAAAAGCACCTGGGGATCACCCCCTATCAGTACATTCTGGATAGGCGCCTGGCACAGTCCAAAGCGGCATTATTATCCGGGCGTGCCAATATCGCTGCGACCGCTTTAGAGCTGGGCTTTAACGATCAATCTCACTTTACCCGGGCATTTAAAAATCACTTTGGCATCACACCCGGGCAGTTTATTAAGCAACGCGACTAACCGGCGTTACCGATCACACACTCGGAGGTAAAAACAGCCTGGGTTGCCAGCCTAATTCGCGGATGGCTTTGTCGCTTGAGAACACCTGTTGCAGTGCATAGCCTTCTGTCCAGCTGCCATATATTTGCACCCACTGCGCCGCTTGTTCGCATACAATCGGTTGCTCAGACAGCTGCCGCAATAAACGCGCCAGCGGGGCACGATGCTCCGCAGAGCCAATGTATTCTTCTCCCGATTTTCCTCGTTCGAGTACCAGCCGGTATAACTCTGCCAGATTCTGACGCTCAACCAGCGACCAGGTTTGTGCTTCGTCCGTCGGTAACACGGGATGGCCACAGCGTTCTATTTCCCAGCTCAGGATGGGCGGTAAATAGTGCTCTTCCTCGCACACCACATTGACCGGGCTGACAACGCGTAAGTCGATGTTTTCTTTGTCAGATAACCAGGCGATGTTATCCAGCATCCACTGAAAATCGGCCACCGAATGCTTTGGCGTGGTTTCGGTGATCACCGCATCATGACTGCCATAGGCCCAGCATCCAGCGGTATAGACAAGTATAAGTGGCGTAGTGCGTGTTAAGGCATGGTCAGCCACAGCCTGCATCAACGTCGCATCCACCTCGCCCATCTTGTCATCAAAGGTACAGGCGGTATGGATAAACGCATCACAGCTCGCAAGCTCGCTGAGCCAGGGTTGCGGCCCAGTCAGTGACCCCGTGACTGCGATTGCCCCCAGTTGCTCGGCTTTATCGGCGCTTGTTGCATTTCTGCATAACACCTTGACCTGATAACCATGTGTGATCAGCTCCCGCACTATGGCACTGCCTATATTACCTGTTCCGCCAGTCACAAATACCGATTTGTGTATGCTCATCTGTTTCTCCTTTCAGATTTAAAAACATACAACCACAGTAGCGCAATATGTACCCAAATATCTACACTGTCGTATTGGTTAAAGCACCCGCGGCGTCTATTCACGCCACCTGAGATCCGGCCACCGTATCAGAGCGGATCACCCGGCTGGCCCACACAAACGCCAGCGCAAGTAACCCATTGGTGTAAAAGTCCAGCGCTAACCCCACTTCAGCCCCATACAACATGCCCACCAGTAACATCAGGCTCCAGCATACAACGGGGACTGACAAAGCCATGCCCAGCGTGCGCGATGCAGGGTCCCGCAGGCAGACAAGCGCATTGCAAATAAAGGCACCCACCATCGCAACCATAAACAAACCAATCAGCGCCTGCATGCCAACGCCTCTGGTGGCATCGCCCAGCACTGCACTGGCAATAACCCAGCAGGCCCCAATACTCAGTGCCAGCAAAGCCGCCAGTGCAAACCCCGCACCCCACTTTGCCAGTTTCGGCGCTCGCGACACAATTCGAGGGAGCAGTTTATACAACCCCAGGACACTGGATGCGAGCCCGATAATCGCCGGGATAGCGGGCCACAAAATGGACAGCTGATATCCTGAAAAATGACGCGCCCATAAACACAGGGTATTGATTAACATAAAACCACCGGCAATCAGAAAAAATCGGGCATCCCAGGGTGTAGGTGTGTGCTGAACGTTTTGCATTGTCTTCCTCGCATTGAATGTTATTAACCGTAAACAGGTGAGGTCATACAATGCGAAGAAATGGTCGGTAAGTCGTTTGAATGGGCCCGTTCGAACTTTTTCTTTCAAATAATTTCAGGAAGTTAGGAAACAGTCTTGGCGGCATAAGCGCTTAAAGCCTGGATACCCCGGCTACTTATTCAGTTTAGCGATGGGCTACCCTATCCCAGATAATTGACGCGCAATCCGAACAAACACACACAAAACATCAATAACTAGACTCTTTGTAGCTACCCCTGTGAAGGTGCCTGCACCTAAATTGTGAAGGGGTGCAGTGTCTAAACATACAATCTGATACCCGGAACAAGCACAGCTTTACCAGAAAAGAGTGAATATCATTGGCGTACACTTCAAGTAAAGCCGCAAAACACTCACACAGGCAGCCCGACTGTAACACCCCGAATGATAATCCTACTAATGAACGCTCTGTGCACCAGCCCAAAGCCACTCCGCGAGCAAAATTTCAGGACACGGGTTACCAAAAAGTGCCCTGGTAAGCAATTTGTGCCTTCTTGCAAAGGCAGTTACTATTAATTACCATGGTTACCAGATGAGACTTAAACCCTGAATTACAACTGAGGAGCACCCCATGTTGAAAACCCTAAGCGCAGCATTACTTTTACTGGTCAGCACCGTCACTTTGGCCGCAGGCAAAGACGCCCCTAAAATCCAGTTTGATCAGTTAAAAAAACCAAACTGGAGCGAGCAGGAATTAAGCAACGCCCGTCTGGTCACCGACTTTGTACAAAACCTGATGAACGACCACAATTTTGACTATGTTCTGGCACACTACAACGACAGTGCCTACGTGCAGCACAACCGCAACTTACCGGATAAAATCCCGGGCCTAGTCGGCTTCTTACAGGAATTTGTTGAGAGCTACCCGGATTACAGCTACGACGTAAAACACATCTACACAGACGGCGACTTCGTGATTTTTCACTCTCATGCCACACTGGATAAAGATCACCGTGGCAATGACCAGAAGGGCATGAACATCATCGACACCTGGCGCATCGAAGACGGCCGCATCGTTGAACACTGGGACTCAATCCAGGCCCTGGATCTGTCGATGCGCATTTACTCACTTTTCAGCGGTGGCGACATTCAAAATGATAATGGCGTGTTTTGATAGGGTGAGTGTGGAGTAATGAGAGCGCAATATGAATTAGAAGCCGCTCAGAATCACCCACAAAAAAGGCGCTTTCGCGCCTTTTTCAGTTCAATCAACCTAACCCAACTTACTCTACGGTCACTGACTTAGCCAGGTTACGTGGCTGGTCGACGTCGGTGCCTTTGATCACGGCAACGTAGTACGACAGCAGCTGTAGCGGGATTGTATAGACAACTGGTGCGATGATGTCTTCTACGTGATTCACGTTCATTACGCGCATGGTGTCGTCTGATGCGAAGTTGGAGTCTTTGTCTGCGAAGACGTAGATGATGCCGCCGCGGGCGCGGACTTCTTCAACGTTTGACTTCAGCTTTTCAAGCAGCTCGTTATTCGGCGCGACGACGATGATTGGCATGTCGGCGTCGATCAGGGCCAGTGGGCCGTGCTTCAGCTCGCCTGCCGCGTAGGCTTCGGCGTGAATGTACGAGATTTCTTTAAGCTTCAGTGCGCCTTCCATTGCGATTGGGTACTGTGAACCACGACCCAGGAACAGTGAATGATGCTTGTCGGCGAATTCTTCTGCCAGTGCTTCGATGCCTTCTGCCATGTTCAGTGACTCTTCCAGCTTGTTTGGCAGGGTCTTGATGGCATTCACGATCACGCTCTGATCGCGGCCTTTTTCCTGTGCGATTGACGCAGTTAGCATCAATAAGCCCACTAATTGCGTGGTAAACGCTTTAGTTGACGCAACACCAATCTCGGCACCGGCTTTGGTCATAAAGGCCAGATCAGATTCGCGTACCAGTGATGAGCCCGGAACGTTACAGATGGTCATAGAGGCCATGTAACCTTGCTCTTTCGCCAGACGCAGTGCCGCCAGCGTATCAGCGGTTTCACCAGACTGAGAAATGGTCACAAGTAGGCTGTTTTCGTGCACAAACGACTCACGATAGCGGAATTCAGAGGCGATCTCGACATTACAGCTTACGCCTGCGTATTGCTCAAGCCAGTAACGCGCCACCATGCCTGAGTGGTAAGAGGTACCACAGGCAATGATCTGAACGTGCTTAACGTCTTTGAAGATCTGGTTAGCCTGATCGCCAAATGCATCTACTGACACTTTGTCGCCGTCTAAACGCCCTTCCAGCGTATTACGCACGGCCATTGGCTGCTCGTAGATTTCTTTGAGCATGTAGTGGCGGTATTCGCCTTTGCCCGACACGTCCTGAGAAATGTTGGACTCAACCACTTCGCGCTCAACCGGCTCGCCGTTGATGTCGTAAATTTCGACTGTTTCGCGCGTGATGCGTGCCACATCGCCTTCTTCTAAGAAGATAAAGTTGCGTGTTACCGCAAGCAATGCCAGCTGATCAGAAGCGATGAAGTTTTCACCCAGACCCAGGCCGATCACCAGCGGGCTGCCTGAACGGGCCACGATGATTTCGTCGTCGTTGGCTTTGTCGAATACCACAGTGCCGTAAGCACCTTCCAGCTGCTTTACTGCTGCTTTGACTGAGTCGAGCAACGAGGTGTGCTGCTGACGCAGTTGATGGATCAGGTGGACCATGACTTCGGTATCTGTGTCAGACACAAACGTATAGCCGTCGTCTTTTAATACTGAACGCAGTGACTCGTGGTTTTCGATGATGCCGTTGTGTACCAGTGCGATCTCTTCGTTAGAGATGTGTGGGTGAGCGTTCACTTCTGTTACACCACCATGTGTTGCCCAGCGAGTGTGCGCAATACCCGTATGACCGCTAACGCCAGCTTCGGCCACAGCCGCTTCCAGGTTCACCACTTTACCGACAGCCTTAACCGTATTTAGGGTGCCAGCATTGCTTAAAGCCACACCCGCTGAATCGTATCCACGGTATTCAAGACGTTTTAAACCTTCGATCAAAATACGGTTAACAGGACGTTCTGCTACCGCACCAACTATTCCACACATAAATTCTCCATTATTTGCACTTTGTGTGTTGTCACTCTACCTCTGCACAGATCAACTGCACGCCACGGGCCTCGATCGCCTGGCGTAAGTCAGCAGCCAGGTTGTTGTCGGTAATCAAGGTCGTGACCTGATCCCAGGGCAATTCTAAATTCGGTATTCTGCGGCCGATCTTTTCAGATTCGACCAGTACAACCACGTCACGGGCCGCTTCGGCCATGACCTGGCTAAGTCCCACCAGCTCGTTAAACGTGGTGGTGCCCCTCGCTACATCAATGCCATCGGCACCGATGAACAGGGTGTCAAAATCGTAAGAGCGCAAAACTTGCTCGGCAACCTGCCCCTGAAAAGACTCCGAATGCGGGTCCCAGGTGCCACCGGTCATCAATAAGGTTGGCTCGTTTTCCAGTGCCAACAAGCGGTTGGCAATATTAATGGCATTGGTCATCACCACCAGCCCGCGCTTTTGCGCCAGCTCCGGGATCATCGCCGCCGTTGTGCGGCCGCTATCAATGATGATGCGGTGATGATCTTTAATCAATGTAGCTGCCGCTCTGGCGATTGCCACTTTACGTAGCGTATCGCGCTCATCATCGCCTTTGGCGACTATCTCTTGTGGCAGCGCCACCGCACCACCGTAGCGACGCAGTAACAGGCCGCTTTTTTCCAAAGCGGTTAAATCCTTTCGAATCGTAACTTCTGATGTGGCAAATTCACTGGCTAATGCCTCTACACTGACTTCGCCCTGAGAATTCACCATGGCAAGAATTGTATGTCTGCGTTGTTGTGTATTGCGTTTGGTCATCGTGGTTTTATATTAGTTATAAGTTTCGTTTCGAACGTTGCGGAATTATAGTCGAAACTTACGATTCGAAACAAGTTAAATTTTAATCATGGTTTATAGGTTTGGGATTGAGTATGGATTGGGCAGAAAAAACCGGCCTGCTGTACAGGCTGAGAGTTGTTCCCGGCTCGTTGGCCGGGATGACGTTATAGGCTCTTTGGCCAGGGTGACGGTGGTGGCTCTTTGACTGGGATGACGGTGGAGGCTCTTTGGCTGGGGTGACGGCAGGCGTGGTCAATGGAGCGCTGTGACTTTATTAAGCTTGAATGATAGCCGGTTTGTTTGACTTCACATCCGTTAGCAGGATGCTAAAATACGCGGGTGTATCAAATATGGGAAAATGTGGTGTCGGCTCGGATCAGACAAGAATGGCTACTTTCGCTGTGCGGCTGGACACTGGTGATTGGCTTTCTGACCTTCATAGACTTGCTACACGACTGGTCCGTTCCCGAAAATGAGCGCCTCAATAACCCGCTGTGGTGGGCTGTGCAGGAATGGGGGCTGTGGTATCTGTTGTCTCCGTTGGTTTTCCGCGCACTGGCGCAGCTTGAACCCGCTCCCCGGGTAGACACCCGATTATTTCTCAAGATCATGGCAGGTGCCTACCTCATAGCCATGCTGTTACAGGCCCTGTTTGATCTGGTGGCACTGGACGACCCCATCGCCTATACCCTCTACTACTTTGCACCGGCACATCTGCTGGTTCTGTTTGTCCTCACCATTTTGTGGCACACCCAATTTCGCACCATTGCAGAGCAAAACCAGGCGCATCCTGTGCTGTGGGCAGATCAGGGCAAAGACAAAGCGCCGGTCACGTTTGATGACATTACCCATGTCACCGCGGCCAGTAACTATATGGAGATCCATACGCGCACACAGCAATACCTAAAACGTGGCACACTCAAAGAGCTGATGGCACAGCTGCCGCCTCAGTTTATTCGTACCCACCGCTCTCATGTGGTCAACCTGTACGCCATAGACAGGATCCAGAACAAGCCGTCTGGTAGTGCCATTATTCAGCTCAGTAGTGGCGCTCAGGTTGCGCTTAGTAAAGGCTATAAGCAGGATGTGAAAGCACGGTTTGCGCAAAAAGTCTGAAACGCGCCCTGTCCATTCGTCCCACATCCGCCGGGATTAGCAAACGTCTCACATCCATTCATCCCTGCCAGCCACAACTGGCCCCTAAGCTTTTGTTTCTCTTGGTTTGAATCCCTTAAAATAGGACAAACTTTCAAGGAGCGTTATATGTATCCAATTAAATCAGCTCTGCTGTCCTCGCTGCTGGTGTGCACCCTGTTTACACCGGTTTATGCTCAGCAGCAGGCCGACAAAGTATTTGATCAGGCTGCGCTGGCCCAGTTTAATGCCCAGCATGCCCTGGATCTGCTCAACCAGCTGCCCACTTTCGTGCTGAGCGAAGGCAACAGCGAGCGCGGCCTCAGTGGTGCCAGCAGCAATGTGTTGATCGACAGCACCGTGCCCTTGTCCAAATCCGATTCCATTGAAACCCTGCTGCGTCAGCTGCCAATCAGTCAGATAGCCAGCCTGGCACTCTATACCGGCCAACATCCGTTCAGCCAGCTCAGTGAATATACTCAGGTGGTGAACATCACGACCCAGGATCAGGGTGCCACCCTTGACTGGCGTGCCAAGTTGCAGTCACAACACAGCTATCATGAGCTGAGTGAAGCCATGCTGAGCATGCAAACCCGCCTTGCTCAGTGGCAGCACACGGTGAGTGTGAAATGGGTGAATAACCATAACTATTCGTCTGGTGAACTGGCGCTGTTTTCCGATCCACGACAACAGCAGGCCTCTGAGGTGCAGCAGGAGCACTTTGCTGAGCGACAACAGGGGGCTCAGTTCGCTCTGATCAGCCGTAAACAGCTCGAACATGGCACTTTGCAGCTGAATGCCTCGGCACAACACACCGACTGGCTGACCCGCTATCGCTGGACTCCAGCGCTGCCAGCCCCCATGAATGGCACAGCCGACGACGAAACTGAGAAAGAATACGAGCTGGGTTTTGACTGGCTAAGAGAGACAGCCTCAGAGTGGCAGCTTCAGCTCACAGGCCTTGCCAGACGTGAGCTATCAGACTTGTCTATACAAGAATGGCAGCACCTGGAACCGGCATTAACCACCTTTGAGCAACGTGAGCGTGCGCGTGAACAGGTACTCAGACTGGCTTATGGCAACCCGACCCATGCGCTGCAACCCAGTATCGGTATCGAAGGCAGCTACAACTCGGTCACCGCCGACACGCAGGACGATGGCGATCCGCTCAGCAGCAAGGTTACCGAAACCCGATTTGAGCCTTTCCTGGCCGCCAGCTGGCAAATTGCACCGCAATGGCAAGTATCGGGCAAACTCGCGCTGGAGCAGGCGACCCTGAAATCCGGTATTCACGCTGAGCAGACGTTAAAACATCGCCTGTTAAAACCTCAGCTTAAACTGGGCTACGACCTCAGTGAAGCCTCACAACTGACTTTCAGCGCCCAGCACCAGGTTGAGCAGCTGGACTTTGGACTGTTTCAGACGTCCCAGAGCAGTGGCTTTGTACGTACGCAAAATGGCAGCGAGCAGCTCAAACCCATGCAGTACACCGAGCTGATGCTCACCTGGCAATATGCCCGGGCGGATCTGTTTGAGTTTACACTAAGCCCGCTTTATCAGTGGCAACAGGATATCCACGAATATCAGCTGCAAGCCAATGGCAATGGTGCCATCGCCAACGCCGGGCGCGCCCGCTACTTTGGTCTGGACAGCGAGTGGAGCTTTAATACCAGCCGCCTGCTCAGTGCCAGCCGTATTGAACTGAGCTACACCTGGCGCGATGCGCGTTATGAAGACCCATTGAGTGGCACGCGACCCATTACAGATCTGACCCCGCACGAGTTGATCATTGGGTTCCGTCGCGATCAAACTCGGTTATCCTGGGGCGTTGAGGCCTTTTTGCCTACCCGTCTGCGAGAATACTTTCATGATGAAGTTTTTACAGAGCGCGCCAGTACTGAGCTCAGTGCATTTGTACAGACCCAGATTGGACAGGGGTTGTCACTCAGGGCCGAGATGAACACCTTGAATAAGGCAAAGTATCAATATGTCAGAGCACTTTACGCGCCGGACCGCAGCCAGCCACTGGCAAGTAAAGAAGTGCTGGATGAAAATATCCAGCCGCAATTCAGCCTGACACTCAGTGGCCGCCTTTAGCCGGGGTCGGCCACTGGCCGTTGCAGAAAAATTCAGCCATAATGAGCTTGATAAATATAGTTAAATACAAGGAAGAACACCTATATGACAAGACTCATCGGCTTTTTTCTCATCATTTTGGTATCGGCATGCACGCAGGCCAGCATCACCCCCTGGATCCCATTTGAGCTGGACAATGGCCACATAAAAGTCCCAGTGACGGTGGCTGGAAAACAAAGCATGGCTATCCTGGACACCGGTGCCCAGCTCAACGCCATCAACCAGAATTTTATTGACTTCCACCAACTGAACCTGGCGCATCATGGCCATGTCCAGATCCAGGGAGCGCATGATACAGAACGCAGAAAGCAATATAGCAATGTCGATGTGGAGATATTTGGGATCAAAACCAAACTGAGCCAGCTGGCAGCAGTAAACATGAGCAATCCGCAGAACAGCCTGCTGATTGGCGCAGGGTTTTTCAGCCAGTTTGTGGTTCAGATTGACTATCCCAACAGCCGCATACGTATGGTGACCCGAGATGTTATAAACGTCGCCAAGCACGAAAACATCAAAACCCAGCCACACAAAGGCTCTGGTCTGCCGATTGTTCAGGTTGAGATGGCTGGCAAAAAAGTCTGGCTGTTACTCGATACCGGCAGCAACGGCGGCGTGTTGATTAGTCGCCGCCTTGCCGAGGGGCTGGACTTGATCGGGCCGGAAGACCGCCAAGTGGTGTCTCAGGGTGCCAACGCGCAAAGTACGCTGCGAACCACCCAACTGGCAGAACTCACATTTGGTCCATTTGTGTTGTCAAACGTGCAACTTGCTTATCCGGAAAAAGGCCATAAGCTCTCTCCCCTTAAGCAATATGCGCACACTTCAAGCATGATCAAAGGCAAAAGAGTCAAAGGCATACTTGGCTACGATGTACTTAAACATTTTCTGGTTACACTGGATTATGCACGTGGCAACATGCACCTGAGCGTACCAGACAAGCTCTGAGCGGATATTTTCTGCTTAACCGGGCCTGCTCGTCTATACTTAATGACCACAGTAAGTAAACACGAGGAGGTCCCATGACTCATCGTATCAGTGCCTACTTAGACACACACCTCATCCCGTATCGCGTCATCGAACACGTCGAAAGTCAGTCGTCATTTGGTTCAGCTTATCTTAGCCAGATCCCGTTGCCCCAACTGGCCAAAGCAGTAATGCTGGAAGACCACGAAAGCAAACGCCTGATGGCCGTGCTGCCGGCCAATTACAAAATCAGCCTGAGCAGCCTCAGTGACGCCCTGAAACGGCGCTTCCACCTGATGAAAGAACGCCAGGTATATCGGTTGTTTTCGGACTGCAGCCCCGGGGCGGTTCCCCCCATCGCCGACGCCTATCATCTGGATACGGTCTACGACGATCTGCTGCTAAATCAGCCCCATGTATACATAGAATCAGGCGACCATCGTCACCTGTTAAAGCTTGCGCAGGCCGATTTTCGCCAACTGATGGAAAACGCCAAACATCTGCGTTTTAGCCACGAAACAATGCATTGACATACTCCTGCGCCTTGCAACGCAGGCGTACCGTTAAAGTGTTTCTTTATTTAGAGGCATCACAAATCGGCAATGGCCGTCGCTGACATTGCCGATCATTTCATCGTAGGCTGTTTCCATATCAAACGTTGCCTGCGTGGCACCCAATTCCGCCAGCACCAGCTCAGCTTCGCGCAGGGAGTTGTAGGTCATGGTCTTGCCCTGGCGATCAGTCAGTAAATGATAATTGCCCAGCGCATCCAGTCCACCGGCAAGATAATGGTTAGAGTCTGCATAGCTGAGGATCACGGCATCCATATGGTTCTGATCAAGCTCGTTTTTTAGTTCGGAACGTAACATAAAAGCCCCCTGACGGTACGGAATTAAGATGCAGGGCTGAGCCCTGATCACAAAAGTAAGTTTAGCTCAATTTACGTACAGTTAAGGCAGAGCGATCAGCCTGGCCCAACAAGAGTGGCAAAAATTCCCAACTTATATACAATCAAAACAAACAATAATAACGCCGAATTCGCCGATGCCAGTCAGAATTTTTCTCCTGCTGTTAACCCTGATATTACTCAGCGGTTGTCAATCTACCCGCTCAGAGCACGCCCCGGAAGAGCACCAGAATGGTCACAGCACACCCGTCGCCCATTTTGAACCGGATCGACCTTTGCCTGCACTGCCAACGCCCCATACCAGTGATGACGTCTGGCAGCGTATTCGCATGCAACTCAGCTTTGCCAGCTCGACCCACCCCAGAGTGCTGAAGCGCGTTAACTGGTATCTGCAACACCCCAAGTATATGCATACCATCAGCGATCGCGCCCGGCCGTACTTGTATTATCTGGTGAATGAAGTTGAACGTCGCGGCCTGCCCATTGAACTGGCCCTGATGCCGCTGATAGAGAGTGACTTTAACGCCCAGGCCTACTCAGAAAAACATGCCTCCGGGCTGTGGCAATTAACACCTTTGATTGCAAAACACTATGGCGTGACCATTAATCCCTGGTTTGACGGACGGCAAGATCTGCTCCAGTCGACCCAGGCGGCACTCGATTTTCTGGTGTACCTGCACAAACGCTTTGACGGCGACTGGTATCATGCCATTGCGGCCTACAATACCGGTGAAGGACGGGTCGCCACCGCCATCGCCCGCAACCGTAAAGCAGGTAAACCCACAGACTTTTTCTCGCTGAGCCTGCCAAAACAAACTCGACACTATGTGCCTAAACTACTGGCGGCGGCCACCTTGCTGAAACAACAGCGCATGCACTTTCCGGCCATAGACAATCAACCCGCCTTTACCCAACTGGCTCTGGACAAAGCCGTGATCTTGCCTGACCAACATGACTGGGCAGAGTTAGAAGTTCTCAACCCTGGCTTTCGACGCTTTCCGGTGCTGCTTAACGGACCAGGTCATGTGCTGGTGCCCATGGCGCGGGCGCAAGAGTGGCAACTGGCCGCTAATGAGTTTCAGGCACTGCCAGATTCGCGCTGGCAGCAAGTGGTGGTGCGCCGGGGCGACAGCCTAAGTCGGATTGCCGGACAACATAATGTGTCTGTCAGTGAGCTGCGCCAGTTCAATCAGCTCAACAGCGATATGATCCGCATTGGTCAGACGTTACTGTTGCCATCACGTGAAGAAAAACTAGACTACGTGGTCAAGCGCGGTGACAGTTTGTGGCGCATTGCAAAGCAGTTTGGCGTAACGGTCAAGGACCTGAAGCGCTGGAACCAGCGTGACAATAACCGCCTGCGGCTGGGGGAAACTCTGGCTATTCATCTCTCAGCGCCTTAATTAAACTGTGAAAAGGACATGCCGCATGACACAGCAGAAAACCGCATCAACAACTGAAAATGAAGACCAAAACGTGACGGTTTTGCCAGCTCAAGACCAGCCGGGTGAGGCACACCATGCCAAACCCAAGCGATTTTTTCAGGGTAAGCAACTGCGTCTGTCACGCTCCAAAATGAATACCGTGCTGGCCTTGTGTGCCATGTTGATCTCAGCCGCCTCTTTCTATGCCACCTATATGCAGGCGAAAGCCGCACAGGAGCAAGTGGCTGCAGCAGAACGTCAACTGGAAGCCGAAACCTGGCCATGGCTGCAATTCAGCTACAGCAACTTTGATCTCGAGTCAGAGAGGCCCAGGATCACTATAGGGATTCTCAACTCAGGCACTGGCCCGGCCCTGATAAAGTGGGTGCAATACCATTATCGGGGCCAGACCTACGACTCTATCATCGCCCTGTTCGACGCCTGTTGTAATATCAGTGCGTATCGTGAGGCACTCGACAGCGCACAGCAGGACGACAGTGACGTCAACGTACTGGCCAAGTTTGGCTGGTACATTAGCAGCCGGGCAGAACACTCGCTGCTTGCTGACGGCGCCTCTCTGCCCCTGTTCACCATGCAAAAAAGCAATTTTAACAATCGCTTATGGGAAAAAATTGACGACCTGTCTGAGCAAGTAGAGGTCTATACCTGTTATTGCTCACTGCTTGAGCAGTGCTATATTTCTACCGTCAACTCGCATGTCTCCCCGGTTTCCGATTGCACCGCAGGCAAGCTGACACTCGCACAACGTGATAATTCATCCACAACGGAGCATTAACGGGTTTGCTAAAACGTCTTTTATCTAAACATCGCACGTCGTCACCTGCCGTGAAGCATATTTGCCATTTTGAAGGCGTGATCGACCACTTGTATTTAGATACCCGGGGCAACCCCACCATAGGTGCAGGCTTTCATGTCGCCAGCCAGGATGCCTTTACCCGACTTAGCTTACGGGACAAACGCACCAGCAAGCCCGCCAGCAGGGCACAAAAACAGCAGGAGTATGATACCTTAAAGCGCCTGCCCGCCGGGAAAACAGCCCGCTGGTATGCGCAACATTGTACCTTGCACCTGCCGCACAGTGAGAGTATGCGCCTGCTTGAGCAACAGCTCAGTACTTTTGAGCAAGAACTGACACTCCTGTTCAGCCCCAAAAATGGCTATACCCGCTCCTACCAACAATTCCCGGACAGTGTTCGGCTTGCTTTACTCGACCTGGCATATAATCTGGGCACACCCAACCTCAGCAGCCGCTGGCCCAAACTGTTAGCCGCCTTGAAACGAGAAGACTGGCGACAGGCAGCGGATGAATGCGCACGCAAACACGTGAGCAAAGCGCGTAACCAGGCCACCCGGCAGTTGCTTATACAAGCTGCCAGCAACGATAACCTGATAGCCAGGCTGTTCCGCCGGCTGTGGAGCAAACTGTGCCGCTCGTGACGCTGGCCGATCTGTTTTTTCGTTTTAATGCCATCGGATTACTACTTGCCCTGATGCTGTTTAACTGGCCCAGATTAAATCGGGCTGAGCGCTGCCTCAGCGCCGCACTGGCGCTCTGCCTGAGCCTGTTTTTGCTCCTCACTCAGCCACTGCCCGAATGGCGTTTTAACCCACTACGTAACCTGTTTCTCGCGGGGACCGAGCTATTGCCACTGATGCTCTGCGCATCAGCCTGGTACCTGATCAACCAACGCATACCCAACTGGTTGAACAAACCCAGTGGCCGCTGGCTGCTTGGCGGATCCCTGCTGGCCAGTAGTAGTATATTTCTGCTCTACGGCAGCGATACCCATTGGCATACGGTGATGCACCTGCTCAGTGCGCTGGCGATGTGTGCCACTTTGTATTACTGCCTGGCTAATTTTAATGATGACTTGGTCAATCACCGCCGTCACCTGAGGTTGATTTTAGCGACCTTTGCCCTGTTACACTGCTTGTTGCTGGTCGGGTTTGAGCTCAGCGCCAGCCTGATCCGGCGCGACCCACTCTTCCTGCTGGCGAATGCGGTGCTGGTGTTTTGTTTATTACTATTGGTGACCTGTTTGTCACGTGCGTCACGTGTGCCTCGCCAGGAAAGCGCACAAGCTGACACCCGGCCTGTCCCGGTAAAATGGCAAAGTACCTATCAGGCGCTGAACACCTTGCTCGAACAAGGCATCTACCGTGAGCCAGAGCTGACCATAGGAACGCTTGCCGAGCGTCTGGCTATCCCACCTCACCAGTTACGAGTGCTTATCAATCAACAGCTTGGCTTCAATAACTTCTCACAGTTTGTTAATCAGCACCGTCTGGCGTATGCCGCAGAACAGCTGCGAGATGTGGCACAGGCTCGCACAGCCATCCTGAACATCGCCTATGAAGCAGGGTTTAATTCAATTGGCCCGTTTAATCGCGCCTTTAAGCAGGTTTATCAGCTCACCCCGGGGGAATACCGCAAGCAAGCCCTTAATCAGCCGCAGATAAACGAAAAGACGCTATAGGCTGATAGATCAGCCCCTGAGTATCACAGCGATACGAATGATAAAGATGAAACTGAGTGACCGACAGTGTAAACGGGGTTATTGGCGCATCTACCCTGGGCTCAGGTTTGTGTCCACGAAACAAGGTTATGTGCGGCGAGAAAGGCAAACGATCGCGATGTAGCCCCAGCTCAGTGCCTAAAGCCCGTAACGGCTCAGCCAGCGCACGCAGCTGTGATGGCACCGGCTCAGGGCGCAAATAGAAGATCCCCTTACCCGACCAGTAGCCCGTTTGGGCAAAAGTGAGGGTAAACTCAGGGACCCGCAATTGGCGGGAAAATGCCACTAACTCGGCATCGTACTGCGCCTCAACCTGACCTAAAAAAGCCAGGGTCAGGTGCCAGTTTTCCGGCTTAGTCGGGGCTTTGCTGGCACTCACCTGTGTACGCAGCCAGGCAGCAATCTGCGCCTGACTGGGCTTATCGACTTCAATGCCAAAAAACAGGCGTTTTGTCATAGGTTACTCCCGGTGTTTATCCTGAGTATTGCTCAAAACCGGGGTTTTCCCAACCTCATGTGCCGCTGGCCATTTACTGAGCCCGGGCATATCGGCGCTCAATAAACAGGCCAAGCAGACCGGCGACGAACAACATCATGCCGATGAACTGCATCCAGGCATTGCCCGCACGCGGTACACTGCGTCCTTGCTCTGCTTTCAGTTCAAAGTAGCGACGCCCATTGTCGAGTGGTTGCACAAAGGCACTGCCACGATACTCAAAACTGAAAAACAATTCAGGTGCACGACGTTTTTGGTACTTCAGTCGCAAAGCGTCAAAGTCCTCCCGGCTTGCCGTTTCAGCTTCACTGACATAGCGCGACCAGCGAGTATAAAGATCCAGCGGCTCTCCCTCGCGCAGTTCACCATAAGAAAAGTACTCATACTGATGCTCCGGCAGAAAAATCGTCCGATAGCCGCTGTAAAACAGCGCACAGCCCAGTGAAATACATATCAGCGCCATCATCAGCCAGCTGCGCCTGCGCGCCAGCCGGTGCTTATCCAGATTTTGGTACCAGGCCTCAATATCCGGGATCTGCGTGAGATGCTGCCTGTCTCCGCACTCCGTCAGCCCTGCCATAAAGCTGTCCAGATCCAATTGTAATGCTGCCAGCAGTTTTCTGAACACGTCATTAGACGGTATAGAATGGTCGTTTTCCAGTTTCGATAAATAGCTCTGCTCTACGGTCATTTGTGTTGCCAGTTGTGGCTGGCTCAACGCCTGTTGTTGTCTTAATTGTTTGATGTATTGTCCGAGTGTCATGACCAGGTCCTTATGTTGTTAGAATTGTGGCCAGTCTTGGTAAGTCATGGATTAATAACAAGATGAATATCCAAGCATACGCAGGAATACCGCACCATACCAGCTTCGAACGACATAGCGGCCAGGGAAAATTGGCGAAAACCGCCGAAAAAACAGCCTGACAGTGCACACAACATCGCATCAATTACCCGCCATTTTTACTTTCGGCTAGCATTTTTCATTTTAAGTAAGATTTAAAAGGATATTTATCAGATAGTTAAGTGAATTCAACGCGTTAAGGAAAGAAAATGAAATCCCTCATTAGTGTGCTGATCTTAGTGATCACAGCGGTCCTGCTCTATTTCGGCTGGCCCGTTTATCAGTTTTTTGCTTTTAATCTGCAAAAGGTGCCGGTGCTGGCCTCGGCCACACCTCTGCCCGCTGGACCGCTGCCCTATCAGGCAGCTCATGCGCCCGGGCATGCAACATTCGCCATCAGGGCCGAAGCCATACTCAACACAGTCCGGGCAAAAAGCAATGCTCCCGGGATCTCGGCAGCCGTGGCCTATCAGGGGCAAATTGTCTGGCAGGGCGCTTTGGGCTATGCCGATATTGCGACACGCACGGCGCTGACGCCAGAGCATCAGTTTCGCATTGGCAGTACTTCCAAAGCGGTGACCGCCACATTGATGGCAAAACTCATGCAAACTCAGGGCTTTCAACTGGATACCCCCCTAAGCGACAGCCTGACGCCGCTCCCGAATCCGGCCTGGCGAGATATTACGGCGCGCCACCTGGCATCGCACAGTGCCGGGTTACCCCATTACAAAGGCAATGAAGACCTGCTGGGGTTTTATCATTCGCTCAGCCTGAGCCAGCAATTTGATCGTGTACAGGATGCCGTGGCCTTGTTTGATGAAGGCCCGCTGCGCTCAGCACCGGGCGACGCCTTTTATTACTCCAGTTATGGCACTGTGCTGCTGAGTGCGGTCCTGGCGCAGCATGCGCAACGCCCTTACCTGGATTTGTTGCAGCACCATATATTCAGGCCTCTGGGCATGACACGCAGCGGGGCTGAGTCAGTCGCAGATAAGCTGGCCACCTTTTACTTTAACCGCAGGGGACAGGATACGCAGTATATTCCGTGGCGCGCCGTGAATCTCAGCCATCGCCTGGCTGGGGGTGGTTTGATCAGCACACCGGGCGATCTGGTGCGGCTGGGCAGTGGTTATCTGGACCCCAGCTATTTACACACCGATGTGCGTGCACAGATCTGGACGCCACAGCGCCTTAATCACGGCGAGGTGAATCCGCAAAACTATGCGCTGGGGTGGCGCCGTCATGAGTACCAGCCTGGCGATACCCCTTTATTTACCTACTACCATCACGGAGGTGTGTCACGGGGCTCGCAAAGTATGTTGATTGTAGTGCCCGAGCACCAGCTCAGCGTGGCGGTTAATATCAACAGTAAAACCAAGCCATTCAGTACCTTTGGTCAGGCGTCACTGTTACTGGCGGATGCTTATGTGCGGCTGACAACGCAGGCTCAGCGTGATGTGCCCGACAACCCTGTCAGCGCCGCCTCCAGTACTGCGTCTTTGCCGGAAAAATAATCCTTTGCCGTCAAAGCAACGGGCAGGTCCGGCGCCACCCAAACCCGACTGTCCTCTGCAGCACCCTGTTGATGAAACTGCGACGAGATCACGCCAATTTGGCCACTGTAAGGCAAAGTAAACCAGCCTGCCTCGCCGATGGCGTTAGGTCGGGTGCCCGAAGGTTCGCCAACCACAACCGCGCTGGTCAGCTTGCTGATCCCCATAAGCAGATCATGGCCAGCCGAAAAAGTGTTGCGCCCAGTCAGGATCATCAACTTGCCATCTGGTTTGAGTGCCTCAAACAGCACCGCCGTGGCGATGGTGCTGGGCAATAAAAAACCATTTCCCCCGCTGTTATCACGCAGATCCAAAATAAAGTGCTCGGCTTGCCCGGCCAGTAAACGCTCGCGCAGCTGCTGATTAAAGGCATCCAGCGACACATCCTGGCGTTCATGCACGGCATTAAAGTTCACGTATAACGCCTTGTGTTCAGACAATAATTTTGACCAGTAAGGACCTGAATGCGGGTGTTGACGCGGCAACTTAGGAAAGCCATTAAACTGCATGGTGCGTGGGGTCAGTACCAACTGCTGTGTTTGCTGATCATGGCCACGGACTGTCACGGCAATTTCATTGCTGTGTTCAATGATCCCCAGCCCCTGCAATACCGGGGCAAGACTCAAATAATAAGGTCCCAGCCAGGCTTGCTGCATATTGTTGTCTCGCGGATTGACCTCTCCCGTTTTTGCCAACGCCTGTAACGCCGGTGTGTTGCCTATGGTCAAAACCTGCATGCCGACGAAGTGCTGATAGTCTGGGTCAGCCGCCACAATAAACAGCCCTTCTTCAAACAGATAAAACTGCACGGGCAGCTGCTGATAATTACCTGCCTTACCCCATGCCGGGATAATAAAGTTATGGCCATTTTCCAGCATACCGAGCAACTGCATCAGCTCAAATACGATTTGCTGATCGCGCAAAGCGGGAATGCGTTTATCAATTTGCGCCACTTTGTGCGCAAAGGCCTGCTCACTCATGCGATGAAAGGCCGACACATGCAAACGCCGGATCTCCGCAGCCAGATACTGCAGATCGTGGCGCCAGCGCGCATCTCTGTCCAAATCAGGGGCAGGCTCAGCCCCCACTAAGCGACGATAGTCGGCGTCTTGTGCAAATGCGGCAAAATGTGGATTCGGCGTGCGGCTAAACACACTGCGACCCGTCAGTGAGGGTTTATCATCCCAGCGCGCTCGGAGCGCTCGCTCCAGCCACACCATGGCATTGTGCTTGTCTTTGAGCGCACCATAGAGTTCCGCCAGAGTCATCATCATATCATTGGGATTATCATGCCACTTCGGCAAACGTTGCAGCCGCACGCCCAACTGCAATGCCCTTTTTAGGGGCGCAATGGCGTCCTGCCAGCGTTGTTGCTGCCGATAGCCCAGACTCAGCAAATACCAGGTGACCCCATCGTTTTGGTAGTCTCTGGTCAGCACGGTAGCCAGTTTAACGACCGCAGGCCAGTTTTCCTGTTCAACCAGCGTAAACAGCTGCTCTTTGTTATGGTAATAGCCAACCGGATCGCGCAACTGATTGGGCAAAACCGGGATCTGATACGCATCGTTATGATACCCGGGCGTGCCTCGCGATGGCGTTGCCTGTAACTGCTGACCACTCAATACGATGAATCCGAGTAGTCCCAAAATAGCTTTATACATCTGGTTCTCCTTCTAATCTGAGAACCAATATATTGAAAAAGCTACTTTTATTCGTTCAGGATCCGGATTCTGTACGGTCAAAGTTAAGTGTCAGGTTAATCAAACCGCAGACAGTGTACGACAATGGGTACGATACCGGGTGGGCGTCATCCCCGTGCGTGCTTTGAAGGCCTGATTGAAGGTCGACTTGGCATTAAACCCATTGTCCATCGCAATGCTGAGTATCGAGACCTCTGCATACGCCGGATCGGCTAACTGTTTCTCTATCTGCTCAAGCCTGATTTCATTGATATAATTAGAAAAGTTATTGTTCGAGACCGAATTAATCGCCCACGAAACCTGCTTCACACCCAGTGATAGCTGATCCGCAATGTGCTGAATACTCAGCCTTGGTTGACAAAATAATGCCTGCTCTCTTATCTGTGCGTCCACCGCCTCAAATATTGACAGGGCTAACTGCTTGTCCTGATCCGCTTCTTCGGGCTGACTCAGCGCCTGATACTGTGCCAGACGATTAAAAAAGTGTGGCTGCTTTATCACCCCCACCAGCAACAAAGACAGAATGCCAAAAAAGCCCACCTCGTGAGCAAAATACCAGTAGGCTTTCCACGGCATGGGCGTGATGGGTTGAACATTCATGCGCACAAAATCAGTCAAACTCAGTACGACATAACCGCCGAGCAACCAGGTCAGCCAGTTCAGGCCCATAGTCGGCGCATCAGCATGGACCTGATACACCGTATCGCGATAATCTCGTAGCAGCCGTAAACACGCCACCAGATAGCACAATAGCATCACGCTGCCCAGCGCTATCAGCGGCTGAACATAGTCGGTCAGGCCCAGCGATACCAGAGGCAATAACAAATGACGACCAGATTTAAGGGCACCTCCTGATGCGCCTACCAGTGTGCAGACACTGAGATACCAGGCCGGCCCCATGGCCACAGTAAAAGCCGGGGTAATGACGTACCCTGCCAACGCATAGCCAGCACTTTCAAGTACGTTAGCAACACAGAGCAGGGCCTGAAATACAAAAAAGAACATCAGGCAGCGACTTTTCGGGTGTTGCCACACGAGTATGGCGGCAAAACACATCTGCCAGGCAAAGATCACCTGAAACAAAGTCAGCCCTGAAATACTAAGCGGGGTGAGCATGTTTAACTCTTTATTATTGTTATGATTTACTTCACAGTTATTTAAACTGCACTGTCTCATTGCTACGCACATAGGTACGCTGCTCTGGCTCTGTCCAGGTGCCTTGCTTAAGATACTGGGTGGATACCGTAAAGCGGCCCTCTTTAAACCGGCTGATAGATTTTACCTGAGTAATGCCGTCTTTGCTGCCGGTCACATCCTCAACGGCCACGAACTCGGTAGGGCTGAGTACCTCTATCGTTCCCTGGGTGTAGAACCCGGCGGTGGTGAAATAATAAAAAACCAGGGCGCTTTTACTCTTATCCCAGAAGATCAGAGATTCTCCGCCATACATACCGGCATTAATAGAATGCAAAGTGCGCACAGCCGTGCCATTCAGCGCACGTTCCCAGCGACTGATATCACGCATCGGCGGCTGGTCTGCAGGGACCGCGAAATCAGCCTGCCAGGTCCCAAGGAAAGGCTGAAAGACCGCTAGCTCCTGAGCGAGCTGCCTGGGGGGGTTGTCTGCTGCCAGCCCGGATAGGCTGCACACGCCCAGCGCCAGGGTGCAGAGCCAGTACTTGATGATACGCATCATGAGGTCGTCCTGTGTTGTGATTTTACTAAAAAGTAGCCAATGGACCCTGAAAACACAAAAAGCGCCCCTAAAGTCGCCTTCAGGGTGCGCTTTTGTCTTTTGGTTTCTTAATCGGCTTTTTTATCGGCCGAAAAATACTTACGACGCAGCATATCGTGGATCACCAGCTCCTGCTCACGACCATAGGCCTTGAACATCCGGTTATTGTGCATATGCAGCAGCGAGCCCAGTAAAGTATCTTTGCTGCAATTGAGCTTACCTTCATCGATCATGCGATTAAGCACCGTCACCACCGGCTCTGCTGCCAGCACCCATTGCGACAAGATAGCAAACAACGCCTGCTGTGCTTCATCCGCTTGTGCTTGCGGCTGCTGAGTCAGTACCGCAAAATCCTTATCCAGCTGTGCTTCATAATCACGATATCGATTCCCCAGCTGCTTACGCAGTACACTGGTTTCATTAAACTCTCTGCCAAAGCCATCGCGTAACTGACTGATCAGCGCAAAACGACCGGCTTCATCGTATTCAAACAAATCCAGCAGTTTATGGGTGTGTGCCAGCGCCATACGCCAGCGTACATCCTCACCGTACTCATCAATCAAGGCACAGGTTTTAGCGATCAGCGCACTGTCGTACATAAACAGCGACTCTACCAAAGCCATAGATTCAGGGCCGCCGTAACGCTCTACTTCACGCTCGTACGTCATCAGTTCGACTTTATGTAGTTCGCCGCTCTCTACTTTGGGATCCAGCAGAGCATTCAGTTTAGGCAGCAACTGGCCGCATAACAGCCCGGGGTCACCATGAAAACGCAAGCGCAGATGCCAATCCGGATCGCCATAACGAATAAAGAACCACTTGTCGTACAGGTCGCCACTTTGCTCTATCATGGGTAACAATTCTTCCGTGAGCAATTGTTCAACCAGAGAATTACCCGAATATATCTTCAGGCTTAACCACTCAGATCCCGCACTAAAGCGACGCTTCAATGGGGCTGCGGTGATGTTGCCCAGTGGATCATCGCTGAAGTGGCGATGCGGTGGCGCATGCTCATTGGTAAAAGGAATAATGACTTCATTGCTGTAATGATTGCCTTGTGCATCGACCACTCTGGATGGAAAATGCTGGCTGAGCACTTCTTTAAGTTCAACCCGACTATGGCCTTTTGTCTCGGCCAGTAAAATCGCAAACATATCCGGGTTGCGTAAGTCCAGCTGTAACACATTGTCAGACATCGCAAAGCTGATCTGCGGGTCAAGCTGATAGGTTGCCAGTAAGGCATCCAGCTTAGCGCGATCGAACTGACCTTTTTTGCTGATGGCTTCCAGTTCGGTTCTGTCGATCCGCCAGGTTTTTTCGCTCAGGATCAGGTTGTCCAGCATCAGGCGTGGCACAAACGACGCCCGCTCCAGACTGGCTGGCAACTTAAACTGCGGCGGCCTGCCATCCTGGTGTTGCAGCATACACAGGAATTTATATGCACTCAGGCTGCGAGCTGAGTAGTTATGGGCACTCGACAAACGCGGCACCACTTGTTTATTGAGTCGTTTACTCCAGAGCTTCACGCGCTGGCCTTCGACCCAGACATACAGATCACTTAACGGGATCTGATACTCATCATCCAGGGCGCTGTCGGCCAGGAACACAATTTCATACTGACGCAGATGCGGACGCGCGATGACATTACCCGGACGCCCTTCCGGCATGTGCACCACTTCGGCAAAAATCACCTCGTCGCTGTGTGCTTGCTCGGCGGCCAGATGGGCCACCACATTGTCTTTAAGGCCGTCATCCAGGTGACAAAAACGACCCAGCAAATTGGCCGCGGAAGGACCATAACAACCATTAAATTTGTGTACCGGATTGCCACGGTCATCCTGATACAGGCTTACCATGATAGCGAATGAATACGGGAACTTGGTAACGGCATCTTTATTGGTGATTTTTTGCTTCAGCTCTTTGCCACGTAATACCACACAGTCTTTACCGCGATTTTGAGGCTGGCTCAGGGCATCTTCAACAATGCCATCCAGCACGCTGACTTCCGGCATAGTCTGCTGAGCAGAGCCACCACGGGCCAGGTTCAGCCCTGCTACCAGAGGTGCCTCATACCCGGTTTCGGTGGAGATACCTATTCCGGACTCATCGTCGAGGATTTTATCCAGCGGGACAAACTGGCCTTCAAAGCGGGCATTAAACTTCGTCATAAACTGACTCAGCGAGTTGCCCTGCTCAGAGACACTCAAACCCGCGATCAGCTCCAGTTGTTTTTGCAGGCGCAAGACGTCCTGCTCAGCTAACTGGCAGTCATTAAAATCACGATAAATATCACTCTGGAAGAGCTTATTTTCCTGCACCTTCACTGGCAGGGTTTGCAGGTGAGCCAACAATTGTTTATAGGGGGCAATGTCCCCGGTTTTTTGTGCATCCAGTGCATCAATCTGCGCCAGTGCTGTCGCCAGCTTATCTGCCGTGTCGAGCTCTTTAATTTCGGTGATGGATTTTAATAAGGCGCGATCCGGTGATTCACCGGTCAGCGGCAAGGGAATATCCGCCAGTAACACGCCTTCATCAATCAGGTCCTGAACATAGGCTTCGACCTCTTCCTGGTCGGCCTCATCATACTCGGCACAAAACTGCGCCACCAGGGCATTGAAGCTTTTACCATCGCGTGCAGCGTCCAGCACAAAACGGAAGTACTCGTCACTTTCCACTGCGCTCAGACGATACTGCATGGTCTCTTCGGACAGGTAAGTTTCTATGTAGCGACATTGCTCAGCAATAAAATAGTGAGAAGAATTCGGCTTATAGGTCAGCGTATCCGAGCGTGAGGCATGCTTGATAAAGTGATCTTTCAGCGCATTGAGATAAAACATATCGAGCCGGGTTTTACGGCTATCCTGCGTTAACTCGGCAACATTCAGCGCTGTGTGTGGCGCGATACTGCCCTGATGGATCCCAGAAAACAGGCCGAATGGCGTGGGTCGGGAACACATCCGGACCATGTATTTTATCAGCGCATGCGCCACCTTTTTCCCCTGCTTAGAGTCAGGTTTGGTGCGCCACTGATCAATCCGCTCAAGCAAAGACGGGCTGGCCAGATAAATGGCTTCTTCGACCCCAGGCGTGGCCAGCCAGGCAGCCAGCAGCACATTGGTGTCGGCATCGTCCTGTCCGAACTGTGCCAATTGCTCCAGCCCCAGACGAGGCGTACGAATTACAAAAAAATCGTCATTTTTTAGTTGTTTAGACATCACTCACTCCCTATGCCATTAACAAACAATCAACCCAACCTGTGTCGTCATCAAATAAAGTAGTTAATGCCAGGCCTATGCCGGCATAGCCCATAAGAAATCCGAAATCTTCGTTGTATGCTTTATCTAAGCCATTGTATGCGTACAGGGACTCAACACCCCGCTCGGTGTATTGCTGAAGCGAGTAGTCAACCCAGTATTGCATTGCCTGAACGAAGCGTGGGTGCGGCATGAGTTGATTCAGGATCTGATAAATTACCGCCATACCATAAAAACCATGACAGAGGCCGGCATCGGTAATATGACCAGACCGCTCATCGCGTCCGGCAGCGTGCAAGCCGATTTCAAGGGCCCGCTCAACATAACTTGGGCGGTCCAGCTGCTGGCCGACCCGTGCCAAAGTCATGGCAATGGTCAGGTCACCGTAACACCAGCCCAGGCGTGAGTGGTGCTCGCCCCCTGCGCTGGAGCCAAAACACGAATGCGAAGTGCAGTCCGTACTTTGCTGCTCTAACAACCAGTCACAGGCGCCCAGCAACAGGGTTGTCACCCGCTCTTTCAACGCCGGGATCTGCACTGCGGGTAACAACGCCGCGATGATCCCCGGCACACCATGTGCCAGGCCGAGGTTATACTCAGGCTCAGTGGGTTCATCTTTGTTAAAGCGATAAACGGACTCTTGTGGTTGTGACCAGGTGATATGGCCATTGTCAAACCGGGTGGCGGTGCTTTCCAGGCCACTGACAATCACGTCATACAGGGCCGTTTGATCAGACTGCTTAGCACGACGGGAGGCATAAGGTGCAAACCCGGACAGCCCCAGTACCATTTCGATTTCACCCTGCCAGGGTTGATGATCCAGTGACTCGCGGAATAGCTCGTCGACTTCTTCCAGTAGCTCCGGGTCGTAATTTTCAGGATCGGCCTGATTCAGGTACTCCAGCAGCCAGGCTTGTCCCGCCAGACCATTACTCATCTCAAAACTCTGCTGATCCAATCCTTCCTGGAGCGCTTCCAGCTTCTCTGTAAACAACGCTTCGTCGACCAGGCTCGCATCATACTCATAGGCTTTGTATAAAAACAGCAGCTGACCTGCTAACCCGCTCAGCAAGCCATGGGGTAAATTGGCGTCTCGTACGCTGGTACTGACTTTGTCTGTGATAATTGCAAGGAGGGTGTTGATGGTGTCGCGCTGCTGCGTCGACAATGCAAATTGTTCTGCCATGTTCATCCTTAATCTGTTCGTCTTTCGTTATTGTTATCGTGTCGGCGCCGGTAAGCATGCACCCATAATGCATGCTTCCCCGTTTGTACCTGTGTAGCCTTATTTGACGTTAACCTAAAATATCCGCCCGCTCAACCACAACCACTCATAATTTTTACATATTAAAAACAATGCCGCGTGGCCTTATTCACACACAGATTCTTCTTCTTGTGCATAAGGGTCCGGTATGTCTGCCTTCTTCAGCCTGACTTCCCGATCAGCAGAGGCGATGGTTTCTTTACGGTGTGCAATAATTACCCGGGTAATATCCAGGCGCGATACCGCTTCATTGATGTCTGACTCCAGGTTGGTATCTAAGTGACTGGTGGCTTCGTCCATAAACAGAATTTTAGGCTGTTTATACAAGGCACGCGCCAGAATGATACGCTGTTTCTGGCCCCCTGACAGACTCGATCCCATGTCCCCAATCAGACTGTCGTAGTTCATCGGCATCTGGCTGATATCATCATGGATCGCAGCAAGTTGGGCACAATAAACCACTCGTTCCATATCAATCGGTGTATCAAAAAAGGCGATGTTATCCGCCACGGAGCCGGACAAGAGTTCATCGTCCTGCATCACGGCGGCAATTTGCTGACGATACTGACGTGCACCGATCTGCTCCATAGGCACGCCGTCAATCAGTATCTCACCGCTTTTTGGCAAGTTCAGGCCTAACATAATTTTCAGCAGGGTCGATTTACCACAACCGGAAGGGCCGGTGATCGCCACTGACTCGCCCGCTTCGATGGTCAGGTTGAGATCATTCAGCACATTCGGGGTCGCATCGGAATACGCAAAGCAAATATTGCGTAACTCTATCTGACCCTTCACCTGATGCTGTTTGACCTGATCTGGTTGGAGGATCTCCTTGTCAGTCAACGCGATATCCGCGATACGGTCAAAGTGCAGTCCAACCATTTTAAATTCAATAAGCTTCTCAATCAGGTTGGCTGTTTTGTCCATAAACTGGCGCTTATACGACATAAACGCAAACAACATCCCGGTACTGAATCCGCCATCCAGCACTAAGTGCGCCGCCAGATACACTACCAGTATGTTTTCAATCCCAAACAACGCCCGGTTGATGGCATCGTAACCAATCTGAAAGTTCCCCAGACGAATGCTCTGGTTAATGGCATTGGCATAGCGGTTTTGCCACTGACCTTCGCGTTTTACTTCTGAGCCAAACAGTTTGATCGTCTGAATGCCTCGCACGGTTTCCATGAAGTTGGAGTTTTCTTCCGCGCGCGCCATGATCTCTTGCTCGCTGATATTGCGAAACGGTCGGTACATGGCAATGCGCACAATGGCATAGGCTATTACCGCTGCCAGGACCACAGCCGATAAAGTGGGACTATAAAAGAAGATCATGGCCAGTGTGATGATGGCCATCAGCCCGTCAATGATGGCTTCGATCACCCCAGTGGTGAGAATTTGCTTCACCTGCTGCAATGAGCCAAAACGGGATACAACGTCACCCATATGACGTTTTTCAAAATACGAAATCGGCAGCCGCACCAGATGATGGAAAAGGTTGGCACCGAGCTGAATATTCATCTGGTTACCAAAATGCAGCAAGGTAAAGCCCCGCAACGCATTGGTGGCGATTTCAAATACCAGCACCAGGAAAAAGCCGGTAGCCAGAACAGTTAATAAGTTCGTATCCCCGGTTAATACCACATCATCGATCACCAGCTGAATATAGTATGGCGCAGCGAGGGTGAACACTTGCAGTAAAATAGACAATAAGAAGATCAGCGTCAGTGACCGTTTCAGGCCGGTGATACGACTCCAGAAATCCGAGAACTGTAAACTCGGTTTCTTTTCTTTCTTTTCAAAGCTCTTGGTCGGGGTCAGCTCAAGTGCCACGCCGGTGAAGTGCTTGGACGCCTCCGCCATGGTATACGTTTTCTCGCCCGAGGCTGGGTCATGGATCACGATGCGTTTTTCGTTGGCCTTTTTCAGCACCACAAAGTGATTCATATCCCAGTGCAGGATACAGGGGGTTTGCAGTGCATCGAGATCTTCGAGTTCAATGCGTAAGGGCCGTGAACTCATTTCCAGCTTCTCAGCAAAATGCATAATATCCAGCAGGGTTGCCCCTTCGATGGAAATACTGAACTTTTGCCTTAGTGAGGTAAGATCGCTGTGATAGCCATGATATGCGGCCACCATGGCGAGACTGGCAAGGCCACATTCGGCGGCCTCAGATTGCAAAATGACAGGCAGTGACTTCCTTGACCAGAACTGTAACTGCTGTACCGGTGATTCGTCTTCAACGTGCATAAAAAGCCTTTTTATTCTTGTAGTTGCAGCCTACAGCTGTCCTTTAATACTAAACACGGGATCAAATAACCAACGCAATAAAGAGCGTTCTTCGACAATGATATCGGCATCGAGCATCATCCCGGCCCGCAGTGGTGTTGCTTTACCATAAGCGGTGATCTGCTGCGCTTCCAGTGACACCACAACCCGATAAGCGGGCTGCTGTATCACACCCGGCGTGCTGGTTTCATCTGGCAGGATCACACTGTTGCTGACCTGCTTAACGGTGCCGTTGTAGATGCCAAATTTCTCGTATGGAAAGGCGTGGTAACGCAGTTTGGTTTCCTGGCCGAAGTTAATAAACCCAAACGACGACGTCGGTACATAAATGATCGCCTGCATCTGACTGCCTTGCGGCAAAATACTCAGCAGGTTTTGTCCTGCATTGACACTCTTACCCACTTTACCGAGTAATCCCGTGACCACACCGGCTTTCGGTGCACGCAATTCGCCAAGGCGTTGCTGTTCAACCGATGATAACTGGATCTGTAAATCTGCCTGCTGAGATTCCAGCTGGCTGAGACGCTCATTATGCTGCAATGGCAGTTTTTCCAGATCGGTATCATATTGTTGGATTTGCGATGCCAATGTCAGCCGTTCCGACTGAATGCTGGAAGCCTGCTGCTGTAACGACAGCAAGGTGTCTTTTTGTCGCTGCAATTCCAGCTCAGAGATATATCCGGTGCCTTTGAGGGTACTGATCTGGCCTACCATTTGCCGATTCAACTGGAGCCGTTTTTCAAACGTGCTCGCCTGACTATCCAGCTCTTTTAAACGCGCTTCTGCGGTGGCTTTTTGTTGTCTGAGCTCAGTCAGTTCAAGCGCTTGTTGACGTTTTTGCTGCGTGATCTGCTGCTGCAAGTTGCGCAACTGAAAATTATACTGATTGAGCAATGCCTGATTGAGCTCCAGTGACTGAGTACTGTGCTTCGCTGATGCAACCCGTAACAGGGGCTGATCCGCTTCCACATAATCTCCTTCAGACACCAATACTTCAGCAATAATCCCGGTTTGTGGGGCAACCAGCTTGAGTATCCCGGTATTGGGCTCTATGACACCAGAGACGCGCTCTTTGCGCGCATAACTGCCACTGGCAAGAAAGATAATGCTTATAACAACGACGATCAGGATAAGTAAAGCCAGTGTCTTGAACACGGGTGGTTGAACTAAACTTACAGCTCCTTCTAGCCGGTGTCTTTTACTCTCTAATACTTCTTTTCTAAAGAGATTTTCCATAATTAACTAACACCCGATTGTTTGAGTTTTTTATTGTTAAATTTTAATTAACTCTCCGTAATGTACCACTTTGACCTGCAGAAAGGAACTAACGATAGCGGGTCTGAAAAACACACCACCCCAGAATCAAAAACGGGAGCCTAAGCCCCCGTTTTCATCAGCCTTTTTTAACCGGTCTTTGCCAGTTACCAATGTTACGCTGCTTGCTTCTGGCAACCGCCAGTTCTTCATCGGCCACTTTTGTAGTGATCACAGATCCGGCGCCGATTGTTGCTGTCTTGCCAATCTCAACCGGTGCCACCAACGACGAGTTTGAGCCAATAAACGCACCGTCACCAATGATGGTCTTGGATTTATTCACGCCATCGTAATTACACGTGATGGTGCCGGCGCCAATGTTCACCTTTTCACCAATCTCAGCATCGCCCAGATAGGTTAGGTGATTTGCTTTAGACCCTTTACCCAGGCGCGATTTTTTCATCTCAACAAAGTTACCAATGTGCGAGTCTGCTTCCATCACGGCACCTGGACGGAGTCGCGCAAATGGACCCAGCGTACACGCATCACCCACCGTTGCATCTTCAATCAGTGTATTGGCCTTAATGACAACGCCGTTACCAATCTGACAATTTTTCAGTACACAGTTTGGCCCGATGACCACATCATCACCCAGTTCGACTTGTCCTTCGAACACCACGTTCACATCAATCTGAACGTCCTGACCGGTTTTCACCTCACCACGCACGTCAATACGGTTTGGATCCGCCAGGCTGACGCCATTTAGCATCAGGGTTTCAGCTTGCCAAGCCTGGTAAGCCCGCTCTAGTCCGGCAAGCTGTACACGGTTATTCGCACCTTCTACTTCCATCGCATCGTCAGGTTGCGCAGAGGTAATTTCAACGCCATCCTGATGGGCCATCGCCACGATGTCAGTCAGATAATATTCGCCTTGTGCATTGTTATTTGACAACTTGCCCAACCAGGTTTTCAGTAGTCCGCCATTGGCAGCCATGATACCGGTGTTGATCTCCTGAATGGTGAGTTGCTCTGGCGTGGCATCTTTTTGCTCAACAATGCCTACCAACTTGCCATTTTCACGCAACATACGGCCATAACCCATCGGGTTATCGAGATTTACCGTTAGTACCGCTAACCCTTTTTTCGGCGTCACGTCCAGCAAGCGTTGTAATGTAGACAGACGCGTTAGCGGTACGTCTCCATATAAAATCAGCACAGTGTCATCGTCAGCAATATGCTCTTTGGCCACCGCAACCGCATGGCCAGTCCCCAGTTGCTCAGCCTGATGTACCCAGTTTACCTCATTGTGGCTCAACGCCTGTTGTAACTGTTGTGCACCGTGACCATATACCAGATTAGTCGTACTTGCGCCCAATGAGATTGCATTATCAATCACATGCTGTACCATCGGCCGGCCTGCGACAGGATGAAGTACTTTGGGTAATTTTGAACGCATGCGAGTACCTTTACCCGCGGCTAATATTACTGTTGTCAGTGCCATTGAACAGAATCCTTAATTATTTTTTACCACTAATCCGCCCCAGGGTACGGAGTTATGCAATCGAGACTTTCTACTGGGCGCAATTGTAACCACCTTTTCACAGTATGATAAGAACCAAACCACAATAACTGATAAATTACGCGTGATTCATTTCTTTCCCGTCACAAGGTCACAAATCCACCTCAACCCCGGCAGAGCATGGCACAACTCCCCCAACGTTATTCAGTGCTTTCTCACCCTATCTAAGCGCCGTAGCGCGTGATAGACGGACGTCAGACATTGCATCAAAAAAGCCGCACAACAACCTCTGCGGCTTGTATCATAACCACTGATGGCTATGCATTTTATACAGGGCTGGGTGCTATTTCAGGCCATGCGGCGGGAACAAGATGCATCCGCCTTCATCAATACCACCAGCAACCAGTGTAAGTAATGCTTTATTTTCAATGACTCTCATTTTATTTTCCTTTTTGGTTAGTTAAAGATCACACTCAATTTTTGAAAGGTCTTTCTTTTCAGTATTGGTGCCACCCGTTACATAAAGCGCTTGTTCATGCGTTAAATCCATCGTTCACCTCATTTGAGTTACGGCATGCCAGGGCACACAACCTGGGATTTTCACCTGTCGGTTGGATCCGGGCTTGTCGCAACTATCTCAGCAAGAGTTTTAGTTTTGCAGAGCTTGCGCAAAACTATCGTTAGAGTGACAGCCACGAAATGCACTGGGCGGAAAATCATGACCACCGGCCACATGTTTCGTCAACCCGGTATGACATTCCTTACCCACCAAGCTTTTCATTACTTTCTTTTTAAACTTGAGCATTGTCTGCCTCCTGTTATTGATATTTGCTTGTAAAGCCCCCTCAAGCTACGTAATCAAACACAGTGAGTCAAACACTTGAAAAATATAAAATAAATAGTTTTTTCAAAAGCTTAAAGTGACAACATAAAGCGTCATAATGTTTAGATATGGCCTTCATAAACAGCCTGGTGCAGGCCTTCATTCAACCGAAGCATTTCGCCTGAATGCGCGGCTCAGTGCATGAGGGCGAGAAAGCAAAATGCGCTCGCGGCCAGGCCCCCGGGGGAAAACAACAGCGATTTGTACTCTCCATTTGGCCGTGTCCCCAGAGAGATTGCATCAAGCGTCATGAAGGGTCATAGCAATGGTCTGTTCAAAACATAAATCAAGACTGCACTTTACGTTGTTGCACAACAGCTAATCGAGGTAATTCACATGCTCTGTTTTTGACTATTTATCAGATGAGAAGATGAGGCAGCAAGGCAGGCACGACGATGGATAGTGGAAACAGGCCCAGCTCAGTGGCGCGAAGACAATCGCACCTGCCAGGGTCATCCGTCAGGACAATCTCAAATTTGAGTAGTATGGCGTGATCCGGAATAGCTCATCACCTGCAGTACGGGCCGGCCGGATACATCAACGCGTAATCACGGCTATTTTCCAGCACCAAGGCTGGCATCTCGCTGTTTGCGACACTGGGCGGGGCTGGTATAGAGCGTCGTGCTTTTCTCAACTTTGAATAACTCACTGACCTCTATGACGTATTCATTCAGATGCAGGGTAACAAACATTTTGCCACTACTTTCGTAACTCACCCTCACTTCAAACCCACTACCCGCGTGGCAAAACCACAGCGCTCGCGCGGTCACTGCCGCATCGTGTTCAGGCTCAAATATACCTAATAACTTGGGTGTCAGTAACTTAGCAAGGAGTTCACCTTTGGCAACCCAGGCGCTCGAATTCAGTTCTGTGACCACACCTTGTGAGCCAGCCAGAATGAGCCTGACACCCTCCTTGGTGGTCCCTACTTCCTGGTAGCGCAATAAAGGCTCACCCTTTGAGACAATCTGGTCGAGTGCAACCAGATGATCCAAAGCTTTTCCACTTGAAGTAGCAAAATGATACTGATGTCTGGGTGCCCCCACCGTTAGCTTGCCCACAAAGCTGTGCGGCCAAGCCTCAGCCGAAATAAGTAGCAGTCCACCAATCATGCATACTAAGAACTTCATCCATGCCCTTTCTTATGAGTCTTGCAGTGGCAATTAATCTTTGAATGTAAAATGACTGGTATTGGTAATTGGATCAGGTGCATTATCCTGAGCACCACCGCCAATCAGACGTGTGTGTTGAGTATTCAGTGATTTTTTTTCGTTCAGGTTTTTGAGCTCTTTTTTCTGCACTTTAAATTTCATCGTATTTTCCTCACACTTATTAAAATCAAAAATGGCGTCGTTGCCTCACAACTTCTTATTTGTTTTATGCCGCCATACCTGCGCAATAAACGGCGTACTTTGCTGTGATGACGATTAAAACAGTACCCGAAGAGCCGCAATTTAAGAAGTTATCAAAGCTTATAAATCGGCCATAATGATCAAGCTCAAAAGCATGATCTATATAGTTTTTTCAATTTCATATCAGACCATAATATCTTAAGCAGCTTCATTTCGCGGTGTTATCGCTCAAAATTGCCAGCCAGATTGGTACGAAACTGCACCTCCGACGCTCTCCCGAGCCGAACAAACCCGGTCTTTTAATCCGCTCAGCGCCAACATCCCCGGCATGTATTCAGGGCAAGCTAACTCTCCCATATGGCGAGGCCTGAGTGTCAAACGAGGCAGATTGCGCACCTGGTTTTTGATACCCACAGGGGATATCACAGCGTGGTTTTGGAGGGTCTGCAGGTACGTGATAATGGGGTAAGTGAAAGCAGCATCGTTGGTTTACAATGTGCCTTGTGGCATGGCCAGATCCAGCCATGCCACAAGGCACACAATAGCGTTAAATTGATGGGGATGACGCGGTCGCCGCTTCGAGCTTGATTAAATGATTATTCGCCCCTTCCAGCGTCGTCAGTATCAACGCATTACGCTCAGTCGAGTAATGCATAGAAAAAACCGTTTTGTCCACCAAATCAAAGAGCTGCTGCCATTCACCCTCTTTCATTTGATAGACCTGCTTGCCATTTGAATAGTAAACCTCCCCAGCGCCGTCCGTCACTAGCCGGGTGTTACTGCTTTGTGGCAACGCGATCTCATTGCTGACGAGGCCCGTCGACAAATCAAAGTAATGCAGTGTATTTTTCTGCGATAAATAGATCAGTTGCGTCTCATTAAGGTGGGCAAACCAGACCGCCCCTTTTATTGGCAGCCTTTTTGACACCTTACTCTGCTGTGAATAGACATAAAATTGGTTGTTTTTCTGGTCTTCGTCAATGACGATATAACCGATATCACCACCCGGTAAAATATCCGCAGCCAGAATCGAGCGCTGTGCTTCAATCGAGAACTGTGTATCAAAGTGCTCATCAAACACCATGAGTTGCTCCCCAAAACCCAGCAGGGTTTGCCCGGAGCGGATATCAAAATTCACTAACGGAAAGCTATCCAGGGGGCTGCCAATGGTGTAGACAATACTGGATAACCCCGTATCCGTACTCTTTCTCAGGAGCCATTTTTCATGCTCCAGTGCAAAGTAATGTGCCTGCTCGTCTTTCATAAACCCGGAAAACTTAATCTCATCACTCACCAGGAGCGGTGAAAGCGTCGTCGATGCTAGGTTAAGCTCATAAATATCATGCTTATACGGATACTTAACCGCAATCACTTGCTCTTTAGACAAAGGATATGCATTGGCATAGTTGCTTTCATTAGTCAGCTGAGTCTTACTTTCTAGGGCATAGGTGTCCATGGAAAACTCAAACATGCGATTAGTCGCGTTGCAAAACCACATGAGTGTATTGGCATCACTTTTATAGCTCAGCTCCCAAATCGGCGTTTTGGATTCATAGAGCTTGGTTTGTTTTCTCCCTTCCATATCTGTCATATAGAGCTCATATGAGTCGTACTGGCGACGTGTGAAAAAGACACTGTCGAGCGAAGATTCATACAATAAAAACATATCGCCAAACGAGTTTAAGTTGGGAGAGGTGAGCTGAAATTCTTCGCCGGTGGCATAATCGTAATTCATCAATACAGACAGTTGCTCGCGTCCACGATAATTGGATTTGGAATAAACAAACGCATCACCGCCGACACCAGCGCCACGCTCTATCGGCTCATGGCACTTAAACAAAAAGCGGCTATTATCCGTCAGGTTTCGCTCAGCCTGCCAAACCTCACAGTCTGCGCCTTCGCCCATACGATAGAACAACTTACTCGAATCAGCAGACCAACCCAGAGGATAGAAATTGATACCCAGTTCACTGATTTTTTTCTCCAGCCCTGTTCTCAGTTCCTTAATGATCAGGCTGTGAGACTGAGTACCTTCGGGCAAAAAAGAAAACGCGACATAATCATTATTTGGAGATACTTTGGCTCGCGTATAACGACCTGGTATCCAGGACAATAGCTGCTCGGTGTACTCTGTCTCCTCAACAACAATAGCGGGGTCAGATGAGGAATACGACAACCCCAGTATGCCGCCACCCACCAGTAACACCGCCGCGATAAAAACGGCCGCCCACTGCGAAACGCTGCTTAAGGGGGTTTTTGCTGCCGATACTGGCGCACTGACCTGACTGTCAGTCAGGTTTTTTGTAACGGGTGCGATACTCGCCTGGGGAATAATATCCTGATAGACCACTTCCGGTTCAAGGAAGAAACTATATCCCTTGCGATAGTGTGTTTTTACCACCAGGCCTTTTTGTCGATCAGACTTGAGCACTTTGCGCAGCTCTGACATTGCCCGGTTAATTGCATTATTATCAACATACTTTTGACACCAGACATCATTAACCAGGTCTTCTCGGGTAATGATCTGGTCATTATTCAAAATTAAGTAGCAGAGAACTTTAAATAATAGAGGCTCAAGCTCACGGGTTATCTCGCCATCGGTGATGCTCTGTCGTTTTGGGTCCAAAGTCCAGGCACCAAACCTCACCTCTTTCACAGTCCTTGAAAAATTAGCTTCATTCATATCATAACTGCTTTTTTATCAGACCTTTATTTTATTTTTATCTTTCTATATCGCAGCCAACACTGACATTGGGCAGTGAGAGAATCTCAGTGTCATTCCTGCAACTTTGCGATATCAGGGTAAGCTTCTTTAACCAGGTAGCTAACTCGTGTCATGGGCACTGCAACTTTGGGGCCTGCATAGGCTGGTTCAGCGCCCACCTGCCTAACTAAGTCACGATTTGCAATATTAAAGCAAATTACTAACGCATTAAACACTCTGTTTCATCATAGATAACCTGCACTCCGATCCTGTGAAGCAAGCTCGCGATGTTCCAATCGTATTAAAACCGCAAGGCGGATCACTCGCTCCTAAAAGTAAAGGTGAAGAAAAAAAAAAGAAAAGTCAAAGAGTAAAAAGTGCCAAAAGAGGTGTTCAAAGCTGACTTGTCATCATTCAGTGACACGGTACGTCGCTGGAAGGGTAAGCGCGGTGGCATGAGTGAACGGTACAAAGCGCCTGCTTTGTACCGTCTTGCAAACTATTTGGATGGAGGCGTTGGGGTAGCAGGCTGTGGCCCTCCGTGACCCCGAGAAACGGTGACATGTCGCTCTTTTACAACCCGACCATTCACGGTGTGCTCAGTTTCATTGACAGTGATCTCACTGCCATCCCCTTCAACCACAGTCACTTCTTCTTTGGGTGTTTCCGGCGTTTTACGGCCATTTATAAACTCAAACATACGTGCTCCTGTTATTTATGCTGCTTGCCCATGGCATTTTTTTTCTGTTAACTCTTGTGCTTGTCCCTGATCAAACTTGATATGGCGATCTGCAAGGTGGAAGTACTTATCATCATGCGTAACGGCAATGACCGTTTTACCTTGCGATTTCAGCCAGGGTAATAGCTCCTGATAAAATAAAGCTCTGAAGTGAGGGTCCTGATCGGCTGCCCACTCATCTAAAACATAGATATCCTTGTCTTCCAAAATCGACGCTATCAGTGCCAGACGCTTTCGTTGCCCCTGGGAAAACTGTGTCGCAGAAAACCCTTCTTTGTCGACGTTTAGCTTGTGATCCAGCTGGAACTGCGCCAGCAAAGTACGGGCTTTTTCTTCATTCGCAGGCGATCCATTTGCATCCAACAGCTCACGATACAAATAGAAATCAGGCAGGACCATGGTTATTTTTGCACGATACTCATCAAGCTGTGCCGCGCTGACCGGCATATCATCAACCTGGATCACACCTTTAGACGGGGTGTATAGCCCCAATAACAGATGTAAGAAGGTCGACTTACCACTGCCATTTCCGCCTGTAATAAAGATGATTTCACCACGATTGAACGTCAGGTTTAACTTAGGCAAAGAAAATGCGGTATCTTCCCCTTGAGATAAGCTTCTTTAACCAGGTAGCTAACTCGTGTCATGGGCACTGCAACTTTGGGGCCTGCATAGGCTGGTTCAGCGCCCACCTGCCTAACTAAGTCACGATTTGCAATATTAAAGCAAATTACTAACGCATTAAACACTCTGTTTCATCATAGATAACCTGCACTCCGATCCTGTGAAGCAAGCTCGCGATGTTCCAATCGTATTAAAACCGCAAGGCGGATCACTCGCTCCTAAAAGTAAAGGTGAAGAAAAAAAAAAGAAAAGTCAAAGAGTAAAAAGTGCCAAAAGAGGTGTTCAAAGCTGACTTGTCATCATTCAGTGACACGGTACGTCGCTGGAAGGGTAAGCGCGGTGGCATGAGTGAACGGTACAAAGCGCCTGCTTTGTACCGTCTTGCAAACTATTTGGATGGAGGCGTTGGGGTAGCAGGCTGTGGCCCTCCGTGACCCCGAGAAACGGTGACATGTCGCTCTTTTACAACCCGACCATTCACGGTGTGCTCAGTTTCATTGACAGTGATCTCACTGCCATCCCCTTCAACCACAGTCACTTCTTCTTTGGGTGTTTCCGGCGTTTTACGGCCATTTATAAACTCAAACATACGTGCTCCTGTTATTTATGCTGCTTGCCCATGGCATTTTTTTTCTGTTAACTCTTGTGCTTGTCCCTGATCAAACTTGATATGGCGATCTGCAAGGTGGAAGTACTTATCATCATGCGTAACGGCAATGACCGTTTTACCTTGCGATTTCAGCCAGGGTAATAGCTCCTGATAAAATAAAGCTCTGAAGTGAGGGTCCTGATCGGCTGCCCACTCATCTAAAACATAGATATCCTTGTCTTCCAAAATCGACGCTATCAGTGCCAGACGCTTTCGTTGCCCCTGGGAAAACTGTGTCGCAGAAAACCCTTCTTTGTCGACGTTTAGCTTGTGATCCAGCTGGAACTGCGCCAGCAAAGTACGGGCTTTTTCTTCATTCGCAGGCGATCCATTTGCATCCAACAGCTCACGATACAAATAGAAATCAGGCAGGACCATGGTTATTTTTGCACGATACTCATCAAGCTGTGCCGCGCTGACCGGCATATCATCAACCTGGATCACACCTTTAGACGGGGTGTATAGCCCCAATAACAGATGTAAGAAGGTCGACTTACCACTGCCATTTCCGCCTGTAATAAAGATGATTTCACCACGATTGAACGTCAGGTTTAACTTAGGCAAAGAAAATGCGGTATCTTCCCCTTGAGATTCATAAGCAAAAGACACATCTTTAAACGCAATCTCATGCCAGTCTTCGCTCAGTGGCTGGTGAGGTTGCTCAGCACAGTTCTCCTGCTCACTGCCTAACTGCAAAGACTCAATTTTTTGTAATGATACTCTCGCTCTGGCAATGTTTTGCCACAGATTCATCACATACCCAAACGGCGCAGAGATGTATGTCACAATCAGGATATAACTCATCACTAGCTCAGTGCGCTGTAAATAATGGCTGACTGCCACTATGGTGCCCAAGGTAATAAAGATCACCACCTGACTAATATTGCGGTTGATATCCCAGGCAAACCCGTACTCGCGCTCACTGCTACGTAGTTCAGTCATTACCGGCTTCAGACGTTTTTCGAAAAAGTACTGGCGTCTGTCCTTATTAACCGTAAGCTGTTTTGCACCATCCAGTATACCTTTGTAGCCTTCAAATACGTGGTCCTGATGTTCTCGCATTTGATTCGCTGCACGTGTGATCTTAGCCATCACGACTTTGGTGATCAGAAATGACACGAAAGCAGCCAACACCAATATGCCAAACATCACTTCAGATAACACAAACAAATAACCAAAACAGGCCAGCAATAAAAAGCTGTTGTAAATGAACGCTGGCATTTCGGCCAGGGCCCCTGAGATGGCATTCACGTCGTTAGTCAGGACATTGTAAAGCCTGGCTCTGCCTGCCTTTTCCAGTTTGTCGTAATCGGTGCCCAGGATCCGGCTGACCAGATTCTGACGTACACTGTTGATCGTCCCCGCACTGTACTGAGACAAGAAATAGCTCGTTGTCATCGACGCCATCAGTAAAAAAGCAACTAAAACGGCAAAAACCACCACTTCAAGCGGCTGAAACCCCGTTTCACCACTTTCCCCAATCATATGAAACAAAGCTATCGATGTTGCTGCTGTGAACAAGCTAGCGAGCCCCGATAAAAACATGATTTTTTTGAATTTTTTAATATAGTAAAGCAACATAATAAACCTGCTATTTTTGGGGCTCGCATGACCGAGCCTCATGACTCACTTATAGTTCCACTGGCTCACCCATTGAAACTACTACCCGACGCTCACCTTTAAATGGGTCACGACCATGCGAAACCAGCATGTTGTCCATCAGTAACACGTCACCTTTTTCCCACAGGAAAGTCACCGTAGCCTTCTTGTAAGCTTCATTAATGTGTTCAATGACGTCATCAGGAATAACAGAACCATCGCCATACATGGTGTTGTACGTGAGCGCTTCTTCGCCAAACTGAGAAACCAGTTCTTTTCTGATCACCGGGCACAGGCTTGACGGATGCCAGAAAGCTGCGTGGTTGAACCAGACTTTCTCGCCAGTATGAATGTGCTCACGAATTGCCGGGCGAACCTGGCGCGTACGGATCTGGTCTGCACTGATAATCTCCAGTTCAACATCCGCCTGCTGACAGTAAGCCTTTACTTCTTCTATATCATCGGTATTGAATGCTTTTTGCCAGGTTGGGCCCAGGCCATTGCCATAGTTACGAACCAGCATCCAGCCATGTGCTTCAAATTTAGCTTTGATGTCCGCATCAATAAAGTCATGCACCTTTCTGACATCAGCAATCGGTGTCGCACCGCGCTCTTCAGCTGGGATCATGCAGCTAAATGCGATTTTCATCGGCCACTGCTTGATGTACGACAGCTCATTGTGCTGGGCGATGCTTAGCTCATTCGGGAACTCAGTCGATGTGTACGCCCCTTTGCCCAGGTTGGTACGCGGTGTAGCACCTTCCATATATTTCGCCAATGTCGGGATGAACTCATTGGCGACTTCACGGAAGTCGTCTTCATTTTGTACGTTAAAACCACGCAACAAAATGGCACCATATTGCTTAAGCTGTTGATCAATTTGTGCAGCATTATCGGCAACCCACTGCGCAGCATTGTGTGCGCCTGAGGTGTCTTCAATGACCAAAGGAAAATCAGGACCTTCCGGTAAAAACCCTTCTTTCAGTGCCGATGTTGCTGTTTGACCATTGTACTGCTCGTTGAAAATAACTGTATCTTTTAACATGGTAATTTCCTTAATTGTTTTTAATTTAAATACTTATTAATCAGTGTTTTAAGTTCATTTCTGCGGATAATGTCATGATGATCCGTATCCGCAATGGGGTGAAATTCGCAATGTGCCAAACGCGTTTCCCAGCCATCAGAGGCAGAAAAATCATTGGCATAAATGAGTCGTGCATGACCTCCTGACGGTGCACAACTATGAGCCGCAAACAGCGCCTGGTTATGGCTCAAAATCTGCCACTGGACTTGCAGGTCTGCGAGCGAGAAGTCTTCAGACACAACCTGTTGTGCGACACATAACTGATGTAACAGTGCCAAACGTTGCTCACTGCTTAGTGGCTCGACATCAGCCATGGCAATGCCTTCCAGTGACACGCCTAATTCCGCAGCGAAAGTACCCAGCCGCGCCAACTCATGATGTTCGAGGTTTTGTAGTTCCGGGACATAGGCATCAATCATCGTCAGGCTTAGCACCTGCTCCTCGGCCAGGCTTTGCATGGCATGACCGATCACGCCTCCCATTGACCAGCCAACCAGGTGATAAGCGCGCTGCCCCAGACCTTGCTGAAGCACAGACCAATAGTGCCCGGCCAGGGCCGCGATGGACTCGCCCTGCTCAGTGATGGACTGCAAGCCGTAAATCGGGGCCTCAGTGTGCAACTGCGCCACTAACTCGGCATAACACGTCAGCTGACCGCCCACTGGGTGAATAAATACAATGGGAGACAGCTGGCTATCGCCTTCGCGCAAGCACACCAGCTCCATCTTGTCACCGCACTGACCACCTGAGGCATCCACCAGGGCGGCTAATGCTGCCAGGGTTTGCTGCTGGAACACATCCAGCGCGCTGATGTGTACACTGAAGGCCTTTTTCATTGCCCGCACCAGCGCGACCGCTTGCAGTGAGTTACCACCCACAGTGAAAAAGCTCGAGTCTTTATAAAACGCCTTATCTTCCGGTAGTCTCAATACCGCGCGCCAGACAGATGCCAGCTTAAACTCTGTGGCTGTGCTCAGCCGCTCACCCGAACAGGATGACTCAACCTGAGGCAGTGCCTTGATATCGAGCTTGCCATTTCGTGTGACAGGCCAGTCTGAGACAGCAATCACGTGCTGTGGCACCATATAACCAGGCAATTTAGCGCGCAGTGCCACGCTCAATTCAGCATAATTAAACTGCTCAGAGCGGGGCTGAACATACGCCACCAATGCCGGGGTGTGATTTTGCCCTTCAACAATCATCACATGCGCGCGCATCACCTCTGCTATCGTCAGCAGTTGCTGCTCAATCTCGGCCAGTTCAATGCGATAGCCATTGAGCTTCACCTGGTTGTCAGTTCGACCAAGGTAATGCAACAAACCATCCGCATAACGCACCATATCGCCGGTTTTGTATAGCTGGTGATGACCAGGCTGAACATCGCTAAACGGAGAGTCGATAAAGCACTGAGCAGTCAGTTCAGGCTTACCCAGGTAGCCCTTCGAGACACCATCACCACTGATATACAGCTCACCACTCATGCCCTCAGCAACGGGCCGCAAATAAGCATCCAGTACATACACACGGTTGTAAGGCAATGGCAGTCCCAGGTGCGGACAGGCGCCTGTGATGGGGGCAACTGTCGCATTGACTGTGCACTCAGTGGGTCCGTACACATTCAAAGCACTGCGTGCAAACGCTTGTTGCCAGGCGACTAAACGTTGCCACAAAGACTCAGAAATGGCTTCGCCACCAATGATCAGATCGGGGAGCTGTGCACCCAGACCCTCATCCAGCCACATTTCAACCAGGCTCGGTGTACAATCCAGCACCGAAACAGAGGTTTCACCGAGGTATTGTGCAAACTGCTGGGGTTGCAGTTTCAGCGCCTCTGGGATGGGCGTCAGTGTCATACCAGCAATCAATTGCAGCAAACCCTGCAGTGACGCATCAAACACATAGTTTGCGTTCCATCCCCAGTTCTTGTTGTCCTGACAAATGGGCCACTGCTGCATCTGTGCCATCAATGCCAGCGCATTGTGATGAGACACCATGACCCCTTTTGGTTGCCCGGTAGTCCCTGACGTGTAAATCACATAGGCAAGGTCTTGCGCAGACGCCTTGTCCAGTACCACTTCGTGCTTAACCGTCGCGTCTTGCAGCGTGGCAAGGCTGACCACCGGACAGGCCAGATCTCCGTGGCGAGCCTGATAATCCGGCTGCGTGATCAATAAGCATGCGTTTGCATCCGCCAATACATAATCGGCACGTGATTGCGGCGCATTGGGGTCCAGTGGCAGATAAGCTGCGCCGCTACGTAAGATGGCAAGTAAAGCAACCACCATGTCATCACTTTTGTCCATTTGGACCGCAACAACCTGACCCCGACCCACGCCATAGTGACTCACCAATGCCTGAGCACACTGTGTCACACGCTGTGCCAGCGCATCGAAAGTCCATGTCTCGTCCCGCCAGACTAGGGCAACCTCTTTAGCGCGTTGCGCTACGGTATGTAGCCAACATTCTGCCAGGCTGGCTGCATCGACTGAATATACTGGGGCCTCGGACTGCAAACGTTCAAGCAGCGCCGTCACTTGCGTCTCACTGCATACAGTGAGCGAAGGTAAAGGCAGCGATAGGATGTCTTGTTGCTCCACGCACTGTAACAATACCTGCTCCACTTGCTGCGCAACCCGCTCGATGGTGTCAGCCTTGAACAAACTGGTGTCATATACCCAGTGCATCGTCAGCTGTGTTGGGGACAAGTCAAAATGAATGTCGAGATCAAATTTGGTCGTGACTGCGCTGCCAGATACTGCCTGGAATGCAACACCATTGAGCGAATCACTCGCAGACGCCTGACCCAGCCTAAAGTTCTCCTCACTGTCGGTCGTCAGCATGATCTGAAACACAGGAGAGAGTGCAGCGGAGCGCGTCACCTTGAGCGCATCCACCACGGTATCGAATGGCACCAGGTTATGCGACTGCGCAGCAACATTGATTTCTCGAATGTGCGCAAGATACTCGCCCAGCGTGGCGAAATCTGTCCGCGCGGTCAGGGCCACGGTGTTAACAAATAACCCCACTAAGCTGGCCAACTGCTGATCATGTCTGCCCGCTACGGGCGTACCGATCACACACTGGGTATCAAGACCATGCTGAGTCACCACCAGCGCCAATGCCGCATGTGCCAGCATAAACGGCGTCAGATTATGTTCACCGATAAACAGCGTGAGCGCCTGGGCCTGGGCCTGAGGTAGCCTGCGAGATACCACGGCACCACCTTGCTGCTTGGTCTGCGGTCGTGGGAAATCCAGGGCGATACCATGCTGTGCAGGTGCATCCTGTAGTTGCGCACACCAGTAGTCTAACGAAGTCTGACAGGCAGCGCTGGACAAGTAGCGCTGCTGCCAAACGGCATAGTCTGTATAAGCCAGCGGATTGTCCGGTAATGCCACCGACTGATCTGCTAATTCACTCTGGTAGAAAGTAACAAACTCGGTGAAAAACACGTTCATTGACCAGCCATCTGTGGCGATATGGTGCAAGCTCAATAGCAGAGTGCCCGTCTCGTGCTGTCCACCCTCAATGTAGGCCGCTCGCAGCAATGGCGCTTTTTTCAGGTCAAAGGCGGCATTAATTTGCGCCGTAGCCTGAGCCAGTACGTCTGTATACTGCTGTGGTGTGGTGCGATAATGTGCCAGCTTAAACTCTGTAAGCGGCTGCACCACTTGTACTTCACCCGCTTCAGTTTCATGGTAAGTGGTTCTCAGTATCGCATGTCGGTCTAACATCAACAGCAATGCCCGCTGCGCCGCTTCAACGTCAAACTCGCCCTGCACCTCAAACTGGTAATTCAGATTGTATTGCGTGCTCGAGCCCCCAAGCTGGTCAATAAACCACATTCTGCGCTGAGCCGCTGACAGGGGATAACCGTGCTGCGACAGCGGGGCTTTTGTCACACTCAACTCGCTGACAGTATGCTGATACTGTGCAACCAACTCTGTGAATTCAGCCAGAACAGGCGTTTCGAATAGGCACTGTACAGGCACCTCAGAATGCAAGGTTTGGTGAATTTTGTGTACTAGGTTCATTGCCAGTAATGAATGTCCACCCAACTCGAAGAAATTGCTCTGCATCCCTACCTGTTGTGACTCAAGTTGCAACCCTGCGGCCCAAATCTCTGCTACAGATCTTGCCAATGCTGTTGTTGGTGGAATCAATTGCGCTGTGTCTGTACTCTGCTGACGGACCAGCCGGGCACGATCTATCTTGCCGTTAGCAGTGAATGGCATGGTGTCCAGCTGAACAATCTGCGCCGGTATCATATGCAACGGCAGGCTTGGCTTTAAGGCCTGTTTTAATGTCTCGACACTCTGCGCCTGATGACAGGTCACATAAGCTATCAGACATTTTTGCCCACCCTCGTTTTCAACCTGAACAACCGCTTCTTTGATTTCTGGCAGGCACATCAGCGCATGCTCGATTTCCCCTATCTCAATTCTGAACCCGCGGATCTTGACCTGGCTATCGGCTCTGCCGACAAAACACACATTGCCATGCTCATCCCATTTAACCAGATCACCGGTGCGATAAAGCCGCTCATTGGTTATCGACTTCGCCTCTATAAATCGCTGCGCCGTCATATCTGGTTTGTTCAGATAACCCCGCGCGAGTCCTGTTCCACTGAGATAAAGCTCTCCGACGACCCCAATGGCACAACGCTTTAGCTCGGCATCCAGAATGTAGCAGCCCGTCCCCGAAATAGCCTGACCAATTGGATAAGCACCTTCGTCGATGGCATTGATCTCGTAAAAAGTACTGAATGTGGTGTTTTCAGTCGGTCCATAAATGTTGTACAAATGCGCGGGCTTACCATGAGACAGCGCCTGATCAATACTGTGCTTGTCGAGCTTGTCACCGCCAACCATGACAGTAGAGAGTGAACCGAAAGCATCAGGCCTGATGGCGACAATCTGGTTAAACAAGGCAACCGTAACAAAGGCAACGCTGATCTCCAGTCGGCGCACTGCTTCGGCAAACCGGTTGGCATCCAACAAGCACGCTTTGTCCAGCCCGTATAAAGTGGCTCCATTTGCCAGGGCACCCCAAATCTCAAAGGTCGCCGCATCAAATGCCGTGTTAGAAATGAACAGGATATTGTCAACCGGGCTCAGTGACACATAGTTCGGTGCGATCACCAGGCGTTCGATACCTGCATGTTCAACCATCACCCCTTTTGGTTGACCTGTTGAGCCTGAGGTATAGATGACGTACGCCAGGTCCTGAGCCGTGGTATCCACATTCAGGTTATCGCGCTGCTGCGCCTGGATAGCGTCGGCAACTTTCTCTGCATCAATGGCCACGACATCAGACACATAGGCTTCAAACAAGGAGGCCAGGGCCGTGTTGGTCAGAACACATGTAAGTCCCGTGTCCTCAACCATATACTGCAATCGGGCAGCCGGGTAACCCGGATCCAACGGCACATACACGGCACCGGCCTTAACAATGGCCAGCATGGCGATCACCAGCTCAGCTGAGCGTTCAAATGCCACACCGATGTAATCCCCAGGCACGACGCCCTGGGCTTGTAAGTATGCAGCCAACTGGTTAGCACGGGTATTCAGTTCATCATAATTGACGCGGGTGTCAGCCACACAAATCGCCTGTCTGGTTGGCGCTTTTGCAGCCCAACGCTCTACGTACCTGTGTATAGGCAACTGCCGGGATTGATATTCTACTTTGTGTTCCCAGGTTTTAAGCTGCGCCACTTCCTGTTCATCACTGAGCACCAATTCGCCTACAGGCCGATCCGGGTTGTCAGCAATTTGCAGACAAATGGCCTGTAGCTGCCGTGTCATTCTCGTTATTGTTTCGGCTTTGAACAGATTGGTGTCGAACGAAAAGCTAACTCGAATACCATCCAGGGTTTCAACCAGGTTAATTTGAATATCGTATTTTGCACTCAGTTCCGCCGCGTCAAATGATTCCAAAGACACGTCTCCGGCCATCGGTATGTCGGCTTCGTCGGTCACATCCAGATTATTTTGTACCAACGCAATCTGAAACAGTGGATGATAACTGTTGCTACGTTCAGGTTGTAATGCCTCCACCAGGTACTCGAACGGAATGTCCTGATGTTCCAGCGCCGCTTCGTTTACCTGCTTGGCGCTGCCTAACAGCGCTGCAAATGACTGCTGAGCATCCGTGTGCAGACGCAAAACCAGGTTGTTAATAAAGCAGCCAAACGTTCTTTCTAGTTCTTTTTGTTTTCGCCCTGCAACAGGTGTACCGACGACCACGTCATCGCTGCCAGCATAGCGGCTAAGCAGCACAGAGACCGCCGCATGAAATAACACAAACAATGAGGTGTTCTGACTCACCGCCAGTGCCTTTAATTGGTCGCTCAGCGCACCAGGGAGCTGCACTGCGCAAAAGTCACTTTTCCCGCCCGTCGATGCCGGCCTGGGGAAATCCAGCCCGATATCATGGACTGTTGGTAAATCCTGTAACTGCGTCAACCAGTAGGATTTTGATGCCGCTATCTGATCGCCGTTCAGTAATTCATACTGCCAGTTTGCATAGTCTGCATACTGCACAGGCACCGCTGGCAGATCTGGCGTCTGACCGGTAAATAGCGCGTTATAAAAGTGCTTAAAGTCGTCAAGCAATAGCGCCATTGACCAGCCATCAGCAGCAATATGATGGACATTGAAAAATAAGGTGCCATGCTCGGCTGACTGCCTGATAAAGCCACCACGAAACATCAAATCTCGCTGCAGATCGAAAGGTTTTTGGGCATCTTTATGTACATATTCCAGAGCCAATGCTTCACTTTGCTCTGCGCTCAGATGGCTATAATCTTCAATCACAAAGTCAACATCACCCGCTTCACGGATAACCTGGACTAATTGCTCGCCTTCATAACGCACCACTGTGCGCAACACTTCATGACGAGCAATGATCATCTGGATAGCCTGACGAGCGAGTTGCTCGTCAAACTGTCCCTCTACACGCACGCTGTTTGGCATGTTGTACACAGCAGCAGAATCTGACAGCTGCTGTGACAACCAAATGCGTCGTTGTGCAGAAGAAACGGGCAGTTGCCCATTTCTGTCTACTGGCGCGATATGATAACGCTGCCGTTCACTTTCTAGCGCAGCAAACTGCTGTATATGGGCAATCAGAGCCGGTTTATTCTCCTTTAGCATCGCTATGAGTTCAGGGATCAGGTTACTTTTTTCGCCAGTGATATTCAGGTTCTGGCCGTCCGTAGACAGCCCGATACCTAAAGAAGAGCACTGTTCTATGATGTGCTCTACACTCATATCACCATCCTTTCAGCGTCATCGCTCACTGCTGCACCAGACATAACCAGCTTCTGCTTCTCATACATTTCACACTGCTCTGCCAGGGCTTCAATGCTTGGGTTTTCCATCAATACCTTCAGCGGGATCTCGATGCTAAGCTGCTCCCGACAAGCACTCGCAACACGAATACCCAGTAGTGAGTGGCCACCAATAGAGAAGAAGTTGTCATCCATGCTGATCTGCTCTTTACCCAGCAGCTCCTGCCAGATAACCTGCAAACGCGCTTCCATCTCCGTTCTGGGGGCAATGTAGTCATCTACCACTTCTTCCAGTTCAACGCTTAACAACGCTTTACGGTCTTGTTTACCATTTTTAGTCAGTGGCATTTCATCCATTTCGATAATGACAGCCGCCACCATATAAGCAGGTAGTTTGGTTTCCATCAGCTGTGTCAGGCGGTTCTGATCCACATCCGCACCCACAACGAAGGCCACCAGCTGCTCATCTTTCACTAGAACCGCAGCGTCTGTTACGCCAGCATCTTCCAGCAACACGGATTCAATCTCGCTTAGCTCAATACGGTAGCCACGTAGCTTGACCTGGAAATCACTACGACCAAGGTATTCGACTGTGCCATCTGCCAGCCAGCGACCCAAATCTCCGGTTTTGTAGATGCGACCAAATTCAGCCGACTCAATAAAGCGCTCTTGGGTCAGTGCGTCGTTATTGAAGTAACCACGGGCAACCCCCTCACCGCCGATGTAAATTTCACCTTTCGCGCCCGGCGCCAATGGCGTCAAAGTATCGTTAAGAATGAAGGTCTGACAGTTAGGCAATGGGTTACCAATGTTGGGCACTGAGTCTGCTTTAATGTCAGAGAAGGTCGCGTTAACAGTACATTCTGTCGGGCCATATACGTTCAGTGCAAAGCGCTGATGTGCTTCACTATGCGCCGCCACTTTTTGCCATAACTCAGTGCTGATTGCTTCACCACCAATCAACAGATTTGGCAGCGCCAGGCCTTTCTCGTCCGCTTCACGCAGCACCAGGTCTACCAGTGCCGGAGTGGTATCCAACACATCGATCTTGTTCTCGGTTAGGTAGCTCAACAACTGGCTGGGGTCTTTACGCAGTTCGTCTTTCAGCAAGTTCAGCTCCACACCGAATGCCAGCTGAGTCAGTGCCTGAACTGAAGCATCAAAGATCATTGGGGCATTCCAGGCCCAGCGATACTGACCAGACACACCACGCTCAGCCAGTAGCAATTGCATACTGTTTGCGAGGTTAACCAGATTGCCATGCTGTACCGCAACCCCTTTAGGCTTGCCTGTTGAGCCCGACGTGTAAAGGATATACGCCAGTTGCTCGGCTTCGAGCTCGATGGCATCAGCGTTCACTTCCCCGTCGCCCGCTATTTGAGTGTGGTCAATCGCAACGGTCTGACAATCGATATCAGCGAACTTATCTGTGTACTGAGGCTGTGCCACAACAATGTTGAGTCCGGTATCTGCGCTAATGTACTCAATACGATCTTTTGGTGCACCGGCGTCTAACGGCACATAGGCGCCGCCTGCATGCATGATGGCCAGCTGAGCGACCAGTTGTTCAATGCTACGGTCAACACAAATACCGACCGGCGATTCTTTTGCCACGCCCGCAGCCGTCAACTGCTGTGAAAACGCACTGACCTTAGCCGCCAGCTCGCCGTAGCTGATTGCGTCATCTTCAACACGCAGTGCAATCGCACTCGGGTTAGACTGTGCAAACTCAAATACTGATTTGATCAGGCTCTGGGTATTTTCAAAAGAGTGTTCGTGATTGGTCTTCCAGGGCTGTACAGCGCCTTCTTTCACACCGGAAATCTTCGAAACTTTTTCTTCGCCATGGGTAATGGCATTTTCCAGTAATGCTTCGAATGATTCGGCGAAGCTCTCAATGGTATTGGTATCAAATAAGTCTGTTTTGTACTGCCAGACAAAGACCAGCTGACCTTCTTCCACCATGGCACTCAGCGAAATATCGAAGTTCACCACGTCAATGCCCGCTAAGATCTCTTCCGGGTTAGACATTTCCAAACCTGGTAACTGGAAAGTGCCGCTCTCATGGTTTTGTAGTACAAACCACAACTGGAACATCGGCTGATGGCTGCTGCTACGCTCTGGGTTCAGATCTTCTACTAATGCGTCAAACGGCAAGTGCTGGTGTTCAAAGGCTTCAAGTAGCGTCGTTTTGTTGCTGCGGATCAACTCGTTGAAGCTTGGGTCGCCAGACAAATCTGTACGCAGAACCAGGTTATTAAGGAAAAAGCCAATCAAAGGTTCAACGTTCTGGTGTACACGTCCTGCAACAGGTGTTCCCATTACCACATCTTCTTCCGCACTCCACTGACCAACCAGCAGTGCATAAATCGTCTGCAGTGCCATAAACTGAGTGACCCCTTGTTCGCGGCAGTAGGCATCCAGCTTATCTGTCAGTGTTTGCGTCAACTCGCGACGAATAGAGTTCCCCAGGAACCCCTGCTGTGCCGGACGAGCACGGTCCAGTGGTAAACTGTGCGTGGCAGGTAAGTCCTGAAGCTGATCGCGCCAGTAACCAATTTCGCTCTCCAGCACGTCACCTTGTAACCACTCGCGCTGCCAGTGCGCATAATCTTTGTATTGTACTTCCAGCTCTGCCAGCGGATTAGGTTTACCCTGACTGTAAGCCGTGTAAATTTCTAAGAATTCTTTAACCAGGACGCCAATAGACCAGCCATCAGAAGCGATATGGTGCATATTGAACAAAACATAATGCTCTGAATCAGAGGCCTTAATTAACTGCACGCGCAGCATAGTATCGTTTTGCAGGTCGAACGGCTTAAGTGCATCCTGTTCGGCAAGCGTACGAATTTCATCATACAAATCATTACCTTGAAGGTGAGTAAAGTCGATGATGCTCACGGCACTGTCAACCTCTTCACGGATCACTTGCTCACATTTATCGTTGGTTTCTTTGTACACGGTACGCAGGATTTCATGACGTGCAACAACCGCATCAATGGTTGCGATGAACGCTTCCTGGTTAAGGACACCATCCAGTTTAAATGCTGCCGACATGTTGTATTGTGCCGTACCTTGTTCAATGCGGTCGATGATCCATAAACGCTGCTGAGCAAATGACAATGGAATTGGACCATCGATCGTCGCTGGCTTAAGTTTCTGTTTTTCAACTGCCTCTTTCTGTGCTGAGAATTGGTTGATGAACTCAATCAGCTGTGCTTTGTTCTCCCGCAAAATGGCAATCATCTCATTGCTCAGTCCGCCTTTAGGCGCGTCGATTTGCAAGTTGCCGTTCTCAACAGAGAGGCGAACTCCTTGCTCAAGACATTGATTTATTATTGTTTGTGTGTTCATTGTTATTTCCTTAATGTTTGCGCTGAAGTAGTAGCTGTGATGGTTGTACCGGCTACACTTTGATTTATAAAAATGGTTGAAATCAGTTCTGCCAGCTGGCTGACAGAGGGACCACTGGCGAGTGCTGACACACTCAGTCCCGTTTTAAAATGTTGCTCACAAGATGAACATAAACCCTTTACCTGTAATGGATTACCCCCTAATTCATAAAAACCAGTATCAACATTGACTTGGTCTTTTTTCAGCACAGCCGCATAGATGTCGTGTAACACCTCCATAATGCGACCACGCAACTGGGCACCCCATGTTTGGGTCAGGCCCACGCTGGTGGCTTGCTGTGCCTTAGTCGATGTCTGGTTGAGTTTGACCAAGCGGAATTCCTCAAACAGTGTGTTTACTGCTATCACCTTTGCGTCGGATGTCGCTTGATATTGGGCTAAAATTTCAGTCAAACGCGCGTTTACCTCAGTGCCATTGATGAGGAGATCTGTCCTGTGACTAAACGTCAGTCCGGTTTGACTGTGCATAAGATTTAAATACCCTGGCGTGAGCTCAATGAGATTGACTCGCTGTGACGTCAGGTATTCATTCAGTTGTGTAATTGAATAACGCGTTTTCGTATCGACGACGTGTAGCTCAAACCCAAGGCTCATCAAACACAGCCCCATCAAAGAGCAATCGAACGATACCGACGCGTTCCAGATAAATTTGTTCACCCAGCCCTGTTGCGGCCCAAGTTCTGCGGCCAGCTTGTCGGACAGCAGCAGTAAGTCTTGCTGGGTCAGCACCACTTCGTTATCCGATGCCGGGTTAAGGATACAAACGGGTTGCGTATGTAATCGGGTTTCAGGCTCACAGACGCCTGCTGGCGCTTTAAAAGCCAGTGCCTCATTGGTGTCTAATACCCGTACTGAGGTATCCGCCAAAAAGGAGCCCAAATGACGCTGTGTAATCGCAAAATCAAGATTGAAGCGCGCGATCACCTCATCCGTTGTTTGCATATCACTGTCCGGGTCCAGTCCCACAAAAGTAATACCACTGAACAGGCAGGCCATTTGTGTGACGAGCAGTGCTAAGCCGTGATCCAGACACACACCGACTGCCTGTCCGGGCTTGACCCCTTGCGTATTCAGATACGCTCTCATTCGTCTGACTTTGGCGAATATCGCCTGCTGCGCGAGTACCTGTCCCTCATCAACCACGACGGTTGCCTGTGGGAAAGCAGCACCATTGGCTGCGACTCGCGCGGCAAACACGCCCTGCTCCACTGCGGGCAAATCGATGTCTGGTTTGGCGTTACGCATCGGCGGATGAGCAGTGTCAGATTCGTTCAGCAGCCATTGTAAAATGCCTTTAAAGCGCACTGCGTACTGAGCAATCGTATCGGCCTTGAACAGCTCCGGACGATACTCCCAATCCAAGGTCAGGCTAGTGTCCTGCTCATAGACCGACAAAGATAAATCAAACTTCACACTCGGACTGTGGGGCTCCACTAAATCAACCTGCAAACTGTCGAGCTTCAATGGGTTAAACTGTTGACTGTGATATACAAACCAAAGTTGAAAGATCGGGTTGTAGCTTGAATTCCGCTCCGGGTTCAGGCGCTCTACCAGCAGCTCAAATGGCACATCCTGGTTGTCAAATGCGGACATCACGGCCTGCTTGGAGTCTGTCAGCAACGCATCCAGTGGACGATTCAGATCAATCTGATTGCGCAGTACCAGGGAGTTGGTGAAACACCCTATCAGCCCCTCAATATCGGGGTGGTTTCTGCCCGCTACGGGTGTGCCTATCAGGATGTCTGTTTCGCCGCTTTGCTCCGCAACCAACAAGGCATACACCAGTTGCAAGACCATAAAGGGCGTCATATCTTTGCGCTGACAGAAAGTCTGCAATTGTGAGCGTAACTGGCTGTCAATATTCAGTTTATAGCTGCGACCTTCAAATGAGGGCTGGACGGGACGCGGAAAGTCCAGGGGCAGACTGTGTACCTGAGGGTGCTCCGCAAGGAATGACAACCAGTGATCCAGCTGCCCATCCAGTAATCCATCCTGAATATTCTGGTGCTGCCAGTGCGCATAGTCCTTGTACTGAATATCCAGTGTCGGCAGCTCAGCGGCTTCGTTTCTCAACACCCCACGATACAGTGCTTCCAGCTCTTCAGTCAGAATGTTAATTGACCAGCCATCTGCCGCGATATGGTGCAAGGTCAGCAACAGGAAATGGTGTTCCGGCGCAGTTTTAATGATCTTGGCACGTATTTTCAGGCCCACATCGAGCTGAAATGGCATGTTGGCTTCGGCTTCCACAAAATGCTCAACACAGGACATGACATCTTGCTTGCCCGATACATCAATGACCGGCACATCAAAGCTGTAGTCCTCCAGCACGTACTGTTTGGCCGTTACCGCATCATCAATCAGAACCGTGCGTAAAACCTCATGGCGTTTGACCAATTGCGCCAGCGCGGTTTGTAGCGCAGAGACCTGCAAAGCACCTGTGATAGAGAACACGCCAGGCATATTATATTGCGCAGTACCGTAGCTGAGCTTATCAATCAGCCACATAGACAGCTGAGAACGCGAAAGCGGATGGCCACTTTCAAGGCCCGACTTAACCAGTGGTCGTACGCTACGGTGCTGTGACTGCTGCGTACGCATCACCTCAATTTTGTCTGCCAGCTGACGAATGGTCGGCTGCTCAAAAATACTGGCCAGTGGCAAATCGACCTGCATGCTCTGGCGTATCTGGCCAAACATCTTCATTGCCAGCAGCGAGTGGCCGCCGAGTTCAAAGAAGTTGTGAGTGACACTGAGCGCGTCACGCTCAAATAACGCCTGCCAGATGGTGCACAGCTGTGCTTCAGTGTCCGTTTCCGCGGCGACAAACTCCACTTCGCGATGACTGGGTTCTGGCAATGCCTTACGGTCCACTTTACCGCTGGAAGTCAGTGGAAATGCATCCATTTCCGTGTAAAAGTGCGGCAACATAAAGTTCGGTAATTCCGTCGCCAGCTCAGTGCGGGCAGCCTCAACGTCGAAACCGATACCGGGTTCCATGATGACATACGCAGCCAGCTTCACATCACTGCCTCGCTCACCCACCGTGGTCACCACAGCCAGTTTAACGCCATTCAGTTGTGCCAGTTTCTCTTCTATTTCGCCCAGTTCAATCCGGTAACCACGGATCTTGACCTGATGGTCTATGCGTCCCAGGTATTCGATTTCTCCCGCACCATTAAGGGTCACCAAATCGCCCGTCCGATACAGGCGTTCGCTCACCACCGCTGGCAGATGTACAAATTGCGCCTCGGTGACATCGGGTCTGCCGATATACTCCAGTGCCAGCCCGTCGCCTGCGATACAGAGCTCGCCACTGACGCCAACAGGGGCAAGTTGATCTCGACTATCCACGACAAAATGGCGATAGTTTGGCAACGAGCGAGCCAGACGACAGCTGGGTGTGCCATCCACATCACGACGTACTTCATCAACCAGCGAATACACGGTCGCTTCAGTCGGCCCGTAAGCATTTATGACTCGCTGAGAGCGGCTCAGCATCTGATCCGCCAGCGCAGGATAGAGTGGCTCTCCGACCGTCACTAAGGTTGCGCTCTGATTGCCCTGCCAGCCCGCTTCTACCAGTGCTTGCCACATTGTGGGGGTGCACTGGAATAGGGTGTAATCACGCGCGTCGGCGTATGGCGCCAGCTTAAGGGCATCTTTCCCTATCTGATGGCTGACCAGGGTTATTTTGCCGCCCACAGCCAGAGGGCCATAGATTTCCAGCGTCGAAATATCAAATCCAATCGTCGTCGTGGCAAGACAGTGACAAGATTGGTCCAATCCCAAACGTCGGGCAGTGCCACAGATCAAATTGTCCAGGCTGTGCTGGGCGATCAAGGTGCCTTTGGGACGCCCGGTCGACCCGGAGGTATACAAAATATACGCCTCCAGCGTCTCACGCTCTGCCTGCACGGCTAACGCCCGCTCAGCAGGGGCGCCCGCGCCTGAGAGTAGCTTATCAATGAGCAAGGTGCGCTGTGCGTCTATTGGCACTTGCGTGGCAAGCCGGGAGTCCGTCACCAGCATCACTGCCTGACTGTCCGTAAACATAAAGGTCAGACGCTCCAGCGGGTAAGCCGGATCAAGGGGGACATAAGTCACACCCAAAGACAGGCACGCCAGTAATGTGGCAACCATATCTTCATTACGATCCAGACACAGTCCTAGTCTGTCACCACGCTTGATACCGTGAGACTGGAACACCTCAACGACCTGGGCAGCTCTGTTACTTAGCGCTCGATAGGTCAGTGTTGACTCACCAACTGCCAATGCGACATGGTCAGGGTGCTGTGCTACCTGTTGATTGAAACGCTGTACAATACTCGTTACGTCGTTCGACTCGGTGCTGCTGTTGAGCGTTTGATATACCCGGTAATCTTGTTCATTAAAGAAGTTAAAGTCGGCGATCCGCTGTTGCGGGTTATGACGCATGCCGTCCATGATGATGAACAGACGCTCGAACAAGCGAGCAACATCTGATTCATCAAAGAAAGCACGGTTAGCCTCAACCTGTAAAATGACGTCCTGATGATCACCATACTCACACAAGTTAAACAGCAGTGGCGTGGTCTCAGTTCCTGGTGGAATAAACTCAGACTCCGCATTGATGCGTCCATCCGCATACTTATAATCCAACTTCTGGTAGTTGAACTGCACATCAAACAGGCGTTCAAGATCAGGCTTAAGCTGACGCGCATGCTCAACGATCTTCCCAACCGGATATTTCTTAAATTTGGACACATCCCGCATCTGTGTGCGGATCTCGGCGGCCAAATCAACCATGCTCCACTGCTGATCGATGTCAAAGCGCATTGGCAGCACAGACACAATGCCACCGATGGCTCGCGCCGTCACCTTATCGCGGTTGTGAAATGGCAATGCCATTACAATGTCGGAGGTCTGATACTGCAGGTTCAGATAGCAGGCAATTGCAGACATAAACAGGTGGTGCACACGCACGCCCATGCTCTTTGCCAGCGCACAAAGCCCGGCATAATCAGACTGTGCAATCGCATGCTGACTCAAAAAGCTGTCATGCTTGTGCGGGTTATTCAGCTGCTTGGGCACAAACATTCTGTCAGGAAGCTGGCGACTGAACTTTTGCTGCCAGTATTGCGTGGTTTGTTCACTGGTATCGAGTTGTTCATTCATGTACTCAATAACCTGGTCATACTGGGTAAGCGGGATCGATAATGCCTCTCCATTGCCCTGTGCAATGGCCAGGTAATACCTGAATAAGGTGTCGAACCAGTTACTGTAGCCAAAGCCGTCAGTGATCAGGTGATGTGCGACTGGCACATACCAATATTCTTCATCCGCCAGCTTCAGCAAAAATGCACGATATAAACCGGGCTCTGATAAATCAAATGGCGTCAGTAACTGCTGATTGACAAAGCGTTTCGCCTGCTCCGTCGCCTGAGTGAGGGTACTGAAATCGAGAAATTCAAATTTACACGCCACCTCTGCACGACACTGCTTGGGCTCGCCCGCTACTTCGCTGAAGTAAAGATGAAAGACATCGTTTTCTGCCACCAGCTGCGCCATCGCCTGCCGGAATGATGATTCACAAATCGCCTCTGTGATTCTGATCACCCCACCGATGTTGTAGTTTGGAGAGCTTGGATATCGCTTTTGGTCCAGATAAATATCGAGTTGTGCAGATGTCAGCATCATACCCTTATCCTCTGTGAGTTTATTATTGTTGTTCATGGCTTATTCCTTATGCTCAGCAGGGATTAGCTTGAGCGAGTACTCGGTTTCCTGTGGCAGGAATGACGAGAACACGCCCTCTTGCCAATCTTTGTGCCCGGCCAGCCAGTAGGGCGACATCGGATTAGATGCCTGACCTACGGGCATGTGGAAAAATCCACTCTGTTCTTCGCCAGGTGTCACACCCATGCGCATAGATGCACCAAAGTTCTGCTCCTGTACCAGAGGCATATTGATGTCACCATCCGCGCCATATTCAGGGATGTTGAAGAACTTACCGATGAACGGCAGTGCCCCTGCTACAGGATGAGAAATGGCCACTTTGTTGTAGTCGCCCCACTTAGCATTGGCGATGGTGCCATGGGTGTTATTAAAGTGATTGTTCAGGAATGACAATGCATCGGCATACAGCCCCTGCCAGGAGTCGTAACGGGTATTCAGTAAGTGTGCAGGCTGCTCATTCACCAGTTTCCAAAGTGGGCCTTCCCACTGACTGGTCAAACTGAAGTAGTCAAAGACGGTAGAGTCTGGGTTTCGCTCATGCACATCATTCAAGATGCCACCAAACACCCGCCGGGCAACTTGCGTTCTGAATGCTCTGACTAACAGGTAGCCCGTTGATTCTTTAGTCGCTTTGCCATTCCAGTTATTGACGATTTCACGGTATTCGGCCAGCTCAGGGTGTTCAGCCAGGAACTCCTCATTGAGGATAGACAGCAATAAGTACTGCCAGCGCTGAAGAAAAATAGCGCGACTATCTAACTGAGTGCGTAGCATCTGCGCTTCACTCGGCTCATGCATGACCCGCAAACCATTGTGGATCTGATTTGCCCTGGCACCCAGTGCATAGTTCTCACGGCCAATCAAATCGAGTTCATCCCCGGATACAACCCGGGCATTGGCCGTAAACAGAAACCCTGATTCCGGATTCATACGCTTAGGGTACTGTGCTGAGTCCAAAAATCCGGACCAGGCGTACTTATCGTTATCATAGGCAACCGGTGCCCACACTGAATGTGCTCGTTCAGGCAAAGCCCCTAACATGGTCCAGCCGATATTGCCCTGCGCGTCACCCACAACCACATTGAGGTGTGTCATATGTGCATCATTGAATAAAGGAAGGGAAGCATCGACACTCGTCGCCTGCTCAACATCAATGAGTCCCAGATTGACGGCTGTCGGAGAGTGGGCCACCCAGCGTAACACCAGCAGATCACCATTCTCCTCCCGTTCAACAACCGGGCCATATGGCGTCATGTCAATGACAAACTCAATCGGCGTTGCATCTTTTACATCAATGGTTTGCGTTACGGGCGTTACCAGCGCCTGACTCTGCTCAGCAGGGATCCGCAGTAAATCAGACCAGTCACCCATAGAGTTGGTAAAGCCCCAGGCAATGTGCTGGTTACTGCCCGCTATCATGAGCGGTAAACCTGGTAAAGAAATGCCCGACAGCTGATGCTTTTTAGCGGCCTCTTGCCAGGCATACTCAACCCGATACCAGATGTTCGGCACTGTTAAGTTCAAGTGCATATCATTGGCAACGAGGGCTTTACCAGACAGTGTATTGTCACCAGACACAGCCCAGTTATTACTACCAGCCACGGACGGTGTGTCTTTCAGTGTCAAAGCATAAAGTGATTTTTGATGTTCAGTCAGCGCCAGGGTTTGCTGCCCACTCTCTTCAGATTCGGCCAGAGAGTAAACATCCGCATCCGGCATCGGTGCTGTCGCTATATGTTGTGCGTCGAGCGGTTGATCCCAGGTTGTGCCTAATGGCACCAAAAAGTCGACCAGAGCCTGAGGTAGCGTTTGCTGCAGTTTGTTTAGATAAAGTGCATTGTGGTAATCGCGTCCCTGCATTTCCATAAACATGGCAAACGAAACCAGGAACGAGTCTTCAGGCTGCCAGTTTGCAGGCGTCGCCTGGAGCACAGCATATTCAAATGGCGCGCTCTTTAGCTTATCCAGCCCGCTATTTACCCCTTCGACGTACGCGTCGAGTAACGCCTTATGCTGTTTGTCGAGATTGGTATAAGCCTGACGTGCACTGTGCTTAAACTGATGAAGCCTGGCTTCCTTATCCGCATTGATAAAAGACTCACCAAACAAGGCGCTCAGCTCACCGGCCGCTTTGCGACGCAGAAAATCCATCTGGAAGAAGCGTTCCTGAGCATGAAGAAAGCCCATGGCCCGAGCCGCATCTGTTCTGGTGTGGGCAACAATAGAAGGCAAACCATTGCGGTCTCTGTCGATCACCACTTCATGTTCAACATGAGGGATCGTCACCTCACCATTTAATAAAGGCAGTGCAGAGTTTAGTCGTGCCCACAACCAGTAGCTTGTGCAGCTAGCGACTACCATGGTTGATAAGCCACTAAGTAATAGTGCCTTTTTTACTTTGCTGTATTTTCTCTTTGTGCTCATCTTCAAATTCCAATTCCGGTTCCTGTTCCTTGTGCACGACACACGGTGAACAAAACTAAACTGGTGAAGATAATTGGATAATCAGCTCAGAAAGACAAAACACTTCCCATTATATTGTGTTACATTGGCTGGTAACAAAAAAACACAATAACAAAAACCCAATACGATCATGAACGGTAACACTGTTAACAGGGAAATATGGCTCGAAGACAATCAGGTAACTGTAGGTCAATTTCAGATCGACTTTAAGAAGACCCGTCTTTACAACACGGAGATTGCTGAAGAGCAGGAAAACCATGTAATCAAGCTAGAACCTTTGACAATGGAGCTCCTGTGCTACCTGGTCAAACGCAGGGGTGACTATGTTAGCCAAAAAGAGCTGCTAGATCATGTCTGGGACGGCCGCGTAGTGTCTGATAATGCCATCCGCAGAGTGGTTAAAAAGCTCAGGGATGCGCTCGGCGATGACGTCAAATCACCCACCTATATCAAAACAGTGCCCAGTAAAGGTTACTTACTCATTGCTGAGGTCAGTATTGAAGCAGTCACACAAGGTAACGGACCTGATCACACCACCGAACTTTCTCAGGCCTCAGACTATGAATATATACATAAGAAATCAAAAGCAAAGCTTAAGCCACTGTATTTTATACTTATAATTGCTTTATCTTGTGTCGCAGGTTATGCCTATTATGCATTGCCGAACCAAGTGGCTGTAAAACAGGTAAAAACGGTCACAAGCATGTCTGGTGAGGAAGGATGGGCGGATTATCACAAGGGAACCGACATGGTGATCTATTCTCACCGCAAAGATGTGTCGGGTTTTTTTGGTTTATATATCAAATCGCTTTCTACCAATGTAACTAAAAGACTCAGCCCGGGAGACGCAAACTATTATTCTGCCAAGTTCTCCAAAACGGGTAAGCAAATCGCACTGCAAAGACAAAAAGGCAGTCAGGCCGAATTAGTCATACTGACACTCAACGACACCATGGATGTGTCTAATGAGGAAGTCATTTATCGTTATGATACTTTACAGCCCAATTTATCCTGGGCGCCAGATGACAAGGCGCTGTATTTTTCTTTGAAAAAAGAACCGGACTACCCCAACACCATTTTCAAAATTGATATCGACAGCAAGCGCTTAACACAGGTCACTTATCCTGATTTTAACCCGCATGGCGATTACTTTTCCGCCCTGTCTCCAGATGGGCTGCACCTGGGCGTGCTGAGATATTCAAACTATCAGCGCACCCATTTAATTATCTTAGAACTCGCTTCCGGAAAAGTGCAAAGCAATACGGTATTAGATTTTATTCCATCTAATATTGTGTGGGATGAAGGCAGCTCAGGCATTTTTCTGGCCAATAGTAATGAGATCCATTTCTTTGATACCCGAACAAATGAACTGACTCCCCATGTTCAAACCGCCTTTGGTTTATCTTCAATTTATAGTACATGCGGCGATAACTGTTTACTGGTAGGTAAAGAAGATAAGAACGTGCGGGATATTGCGGAGATCAAGAACCCATTTTTAGAGGAGAATATCTACAATCTGTTTGAATTTTCTCTTTCTGGCAAAGAAGGTCACCCGGATTACCTGGCCGATTCTGACAAAATTGTCTTTCGATATGAATTTGACAACATACCGCAGATCGTAACTTACTCAACAACGGGCGAGATGGAATTGTTAACCGAATTTACTGAACATCACGGTATCAGTAATCTGGATTACCATCATGCAAGTCGCTCTGTACTGGGCATTCTGGATCACCAACTGTTTGTCCTGGATATCAATAGCAAACAGATCCGCTATCTCACAACGCAACTGGAAAACATTCAAAACCCCAGCTGGAGTAATGATGGTCGTTCAATTTACTTCTCACGAAAAGAAGGGAACCGATTCTGGCTGGTGCGCCATAACGTTGATGATGGTAAATCTGAGCAGATAGTACCCGATGTATTGAGTGCACGCGAAGGCACCGCGGGTCAATATCTATTTTACCATCAAGCTGATGGCCAGCTGCTCAAAGCCCCTCTTGCCAGCCCGCAACAAGGCACCTTGATAGCCAATATCAAACCAGCGTCAAATACATCCTGGCACCTGACCGATCAATACGTCTATTACTCTGTGTCTGACGGGTATAAATTCGATCTGGTCCGTACGGATCTGAACACGGGAGAGTCTGAACGTACCTTGTTACTGAAGCATGCATTCTATGCAAAATTCCAGATTCACCCAAGCGAAGAGAAACTCTTACTTCTGCAAAGGGCGGCACCGAGCTCAGATTTATACAATGTGTACTTTTAGAAAGAAAAATGTCTTCAGCGTCACGGAGTCATGCTGCTGAAGACATCGCACTAGAAAAAACAGGTGTATCGACAATCGGTATTTCGCGCTCTCAGGTTACCGTACAGGGCGCTTTTTACCCACTGTGATAAAAACTATTTAGGGTCTTTCCATGGCCAGCAGTGTGGGAAACTCTCACAGCTCGGGGTAATCAGAAATTCAATAGGTATAGCATCAGCGCTGCCTGAATTGGGGGCTTCCGAGGCCTGAGCCTGCGTCCCGGCGATAGACAAAGTGACGGTAAACAAAAGGGCTTTAATCGCTGCTAAGGTGTTTGTAGAGAACATGCTATATCCTTTGTTATTTCTGTTTATTGTTTATTATTTCTGTCTTATAAATTGTTTTGAACTACCTAACTATCAGTCGCCGCTGGTTTCTACTTCTGGCCAGCAGTGCGGAAAGCTTGCACAACCAGGGACAATAACAATATCGCTGAGTTGTGCATAGACCTGTCCATCGTGTGACTCTGCTGCGCTTGCTGTATGGCTCATGGCCAGTAATGCTGCTGCAATTGTTGATGCCATTAATACTGTTGATTTAATTGTTGTTTTCATAATTAGCCCCTGATTTGCTGTTTTTTGATCTGATACAATGTTTTTTCTTGTTGATTATTTATTATTCACCTGTGTGCGTTGGCCAACAATGTGGAAAGCTCGCACATGCAGGGAAGACATCAACACTTTCAGATACAGACGTCTGTTGTACATTGTTGGTGTTTTGTTCAGATGCGTTTACTGAAACAGCTGTAAGGGTAAGTAAAGTAGCCAGTGTGAGTGTTTTTAAAGTAGATAGCATTTTAGTGTCCTTATTATTTAAGTTTTATAATTTTTAAGGTGCGCTTTCGATGTTTATCGTTGTGCCCCGAGTTGATGGAATCTACTTTAAGCCCAATTGTTTCATTTACCACGCCACCATTCATGACTACGCATTATTTCGCTTTGCACACCTCAGGAACAAAAAATAAAACATTAAAAATCATAACCATGGATAGAAAAGTTATGTCGCGTTGAATGATTTTTTAAAGAACATGGCAAGTTTTTTCTCACTTGATAGCGAATAGTCACAGGCTTTTTTTTAATCACTACTCAGAAATTCGACCGAGGCTCTGAAAATCCCTATCTGATCACCCAGATTTTTCCGCTGCTTTTTAATATTGCTCAATTAATCAGCAACACTCCCTTGCGCATTACGTCTGAGTGCATGCATTTTTCAACCGCTTTGACATACACAAAAAAGGCCACCTGGATCAGGTGGCCTTGACGGGTTCAACAACAACGTATGAAGAATTAAGTGGTTTCGACAGGCCGGGTAGCCTCATATTCAGATTCATTCCGGGTAAAAATTGGCAAGCTGAGCAAGGCGGCCATCACGGATAGCGAGAACAGGGCGCTAAAAGTCATGCCCCCCACAATCACAATCGCCAGACCTCGATAAATTTCCGACCCCACACCAGGTATCAAAGCCAATGGCAACATGCCAAAAATACTGGTCAAAGTACTCATGTAAATGGGTCTTGCTCGCGACTTGATCGCGGACTGGATTTTTTCACTGACAGAAAAGCGGTTGCTATCTAGTTCGTTAAAATGCCCGACAAATAAAATCGCATTGTTAATCACCAGACCAATGAGAATAATGAATCCCATCATGGAGATCACATCCAGCGGTTGGTAGCTCACCAGATTGACCACATTCAGTGCCAGCATGCCACCAATCAGTGCGATGGGCAGCGACAACATAATTGCCAACCCGTTTCTGAATGATTTAAACCAGCCGGATACCAGCAGAAACAGTATCAGCATGGCAAAGCTAAACTGTTGCAGCATATCTGAAATAAGGGCATTCAGTTTACTTGCGCTGCCGCGATACGACACTGATACGGATTCTGGCATATGCGCGTCAATGATCGGCGTCACTTGCACCTTTAAGTCCTCAATAAATGACGACAAAGGCATACTCGGCGGCGGAGTCACATTGATAGACAACGTGCGGAACCCGTTCAGCCGATACAATGAGCTCGGACCTACATCCAGCTCATAATCAACCAGAGTGCGTAGCAGAGTGACCTCATTTTCTAATGGAAAGTAAAGCGGTGTATCCATCACATGGTTAATGGCCCGCCAGTCTTCTCCCTTGATATAGATAGGTAAGTTCTTTGTGCCGTTGGAGTATTCACCAATATACACCCCATCAGTTAATGCCCGAAGCTTTTGTGACAGGTTATATTGAGACTCACCAAGCTCCAGCAGCTGATTGTCTTTGGGTGTGAAGATAATCTGTGGATCATCATTGTATAAAGGGGTGTTGCTCCAGGGGTTAGCATATCCCATATGGGTGTTAAGGTGCTCGTAAATCTCACGGCCAATGATTTGTAAATCATCCAATGAGGTCCCGGTAAAATCGATGGTCACCCGTCGATTGGTCGACAAACCAAATCCAAGTAACGAGTTAAAACTCGCATACACATTAGCATGTACAAATTCGCTCTGTAGCGTCTCGGTAGCCCATGTTTTCAGTTCCTCGGCACGTGCGGGATCGGTGGGATAAAGTACCAACTGAATCGATGAACTGCCTGAAACAAAAGACAGGAACTTCTCAACCTGCGGTCCGTCATTATGCTCCTGACTTGCCTCGATTAGCCGGTTAACAGGCATCAATAACTCTCGCGTCAGAGCCTCATTATTCATACTCTGATTCACACTTACAGACACGTTGACCCGTGTGCCTTCAACCTGTGGCAGAATGTTTAATTTTGGCGCCAATAAGATCAAGCCAATCAGAGGAAGCAACACTAACACAACTAACATGACCACCCGGCTGCGTGTGCTGACCACCATATTGGCCAGATAAGCCGAAACACGTTCGACAAATCCACCGGTTGTATTTTGTACTTGAATGATGGGCAATAAATAACGCAGCAACAAAGGCAGCAAGAGTAGCGCAACAAACAAAGAGGCACCCAACGCAGACGAAATGGTAATCGCCAGATCATGGAATAGTTTGCCTTCTGCACTTTGCATTAACAGGATCGGCGCAAACACTATGATGCTCGATACAACAGAGTTCACCAGCGCACCCGATACTTCTGACATGGTTTTTCGCACTGCATCGAGTGTTTTTTCACCTTGTTCACGGTACCGAACCGCCGTTTCAACCACCACAATGGCGGCATCCAGGATCATCCCGGTGGACAGCGCAATACCCGCCAGAGAAATGACGTTGAAGGTTCGTCCTAGCATTTGCATAGCCAAAAATGTCGCCAATATCGAAATCGGCAGACTGACAAAGATCATGGCTATCACGGGTAATTTTCGGACAAATAAGAACAGGATTAAAGTCGACAGAATAACCCCGAGGATCAGGTTATTTTGCACCATCGCCACGGCACTCTTAATGGTTTTTGAATCATCTTTGGTCAGTTCGACCTGCACACCTAACTCTGGCAGTACCGTTGTATTCAATTCCGTGATCACCTGCTTCAGCTGTGCCAGTGACGCCAGGGCATTCGAACCATTGGCAGCGTTGACACTGACATAAAAAGCCTGCTGACGCTTCCAATACACAGGGGAAGAATCTGTGACGAACGCGTTCTCAATGTACGCCACATCCCCCAGGGTCACGACCTTTTGTTCATTTTTGGCGATGACCAGCCCATTTAGCTCAGCAATGTCTCGCCGCCCTTCAAATCGCACCGCAAAATTACGTGTACCCTGCTCAACAATGCCCACACTTTGATCCAGCGAGTTACGCAGCAAGTTAAGCATCTGGTCTATTGTCAGCGCATACTTCGCCAACTTTTCAGGATCAAAAATAATATCAATGCGTTGCTCGGTTGACGCCAAAGGTGACAGATTACTGATCCCTGGGATTGCCAGGATCCGCGGCCTGACAAACTTTTCAAATACGTCTGTGTATAAGCTTCTATCTGCTGTGACACCAGCGCCATTGGGAAACAGCACCAAGCCCGCAATACTGCCTTTATTGTCTTTGGACTTGTTCTGAATGATCGGCTCAAGTGCGGTATTTGGGCGTGTATTGAATTGATTCATCTTATCGATGACTTCGATGTATGCCTCCTGCATATCCGTACCTGGCTGGAAGGTCATATTAACCCAGGCAAAACCTGTTCCAGTATCCGTTTCATACCGCAACACACCCGGGACCTTACTGAGTAGCTCTTCAACAGGCTCGACAATTTGCCGCTCCATTTCCATAGGAGAGGCACCAGGCCAGAAGTTCCCCACCACTATCCGATCCTCACCAATATCAGGAAGCAACTGAACCGGTAACTTGGGTATGGCCGTGATACCCAGAATAATAATGACGAGGAAAAAGCTCACCACATAGTGAGGGCTTTTCAATATTGCGTGATTCATAACTGAGCCACCCTTTCATCCACTTTAACAACATCTCCGGGCTTGAGACCCAATCCGCCACGCGTAACCACCACTTCGCCAGCAGACAGCGCCCCGGTCACGACATAGTTGCCATTCACCCCTGCCAGCACTTTCACAGCGGCCTTCTCCACCGAGCTATCGGCCTTCAATTTATAAACGAAACTATCTTCGCCTCTGGGGATCAGTGCGTCTCCTGGGATCACCAGGCTATCTGGAATGCTAATTTTAAGTGTGATAGTCAGGTTGGAACCCAGCACTAAGTGCTTTTTCAATGCCTGCTCAGGCTCAACAAATAAGGTAACGGCACCCGTACCAACACTTACCTCAGGCACAACCCTGGCCAGTTTTGCAATCCCTATACGTTTAGGTCTTTGTAGCTCGCTCTCGATGATCAGCTCAGCATGTTCATCTATATGATCCAACAGCTCGATAGGCAACTGGCTGGACAGTTCAATGTCATCAAAACTATTCACTCTGGCGATTGCATCACCTTGCTGAACATATTCCCCCCTGCGGACAAAAGTCTCGGCGACAAACCCACTGCCCGTCGCCCGGATTGTACTCAGTGCGATATGTCGTTGGATTTCGGTTAAGCTGATTTCCAGCTCGGATAACTTGGTTTTTGCCGTCGCCAGCTCATAGGTTATTTGGTCCAGCTCAGAGCGGTTGACACTTTGTGTTTGCGATAAGGTTTCCAGCCGCTTAAGTTCCACACTTAAATACCCGACCTGAACCTCAGTCTGGCGGATCTCATAGCGCTTCTTTTGCTCGGATAAGACCAGAAACTGGGTGTCTAGCTGAGCGATTGTGTCACCCGCATTGACGCGCTCACCGGCCTTTTTAATCTTCACGACATGTGCGCTGGTGTAACTTGAAAGGACCGTTGCGTCAGAGTCGACGACCTCAGCCACTAATTCACTGGTTATCCCTCGGTGATTCTCGATAACCCTGGCAGTCGTCACTATCCGCTCAGCCAGGGCATGGTGAGATGCCAGTAGCAATAGAATCAGCCCGACCCGGTGCGTTAAATTTTTCATCATTGTTGATCCCCATAATTCACATTTCTTCTTACGTGTTTGCGTGAGTCTAGAGAACCTGGATGAGATTTGAGAAGTGAAGTGTTGTTACCTCATGCAACGACGTGTGACCAAGCAATCATTAGCATAATAAACATAGAGTTAAAAATAACACAGTGAGCCAGTCTGTCGCTCTGGCAACAACTGAACGAGTACACGAAACAGCACATTGAAGCATTTTCTACCATTCAGCTTATGTGAGCTGCAGATTATCAGTGCCAAATAAGCACTAGGCGCACAGTGTACGACAGGGTGCCACTGGCTGAAATGAAAGGTGGATATAGAAGCAGGTCGATTGACCAGGCATAAAAAAACCCACGCAGTGCGTGGGTTTTTTAAACCAGATAGGTGGCTGCTTATTTGCGCAGCTGGCGTAGAAGACGTAGCTGAGCAAGGGCTTCTTCAAGCTGCATGGCAGCTTGCTGGTAATCCAGCTCGCCTGCAGTGCCTGAAGCCAATTGCGCTTCCGCTTCACGTTTAGCTTCTTCAGCAGCTTGCTCGTCAATTTCTTCCGCACGGATCGCAACGTCAGCAAGGACAGTTACGGTCTTAGGTTGAACTTCCAGCGTACCACCTGCAACATAGATAAACTCTTCAGTTTTATCTTCTGTTACTAAACGTACCATACCAGGTTTTAGGCCAGTCAGTAGTGGTGCGTGACCCGGGTGAATACCCAGCTCACCTTCACTACCTGTCACTTGGATCGCAGTCACGTCACCAGAGTACAAACTCTTTTCAGCGCTCACTACGTCAAGGCGTACTGTCATTGCCATAACAACCCCCTAATTACATGTTTTTGGCTTTTTCGATCGCTTCGTCGATTGAGCCAACCATGTAGAAAGCCTGCTCTGGCATGTCATCGTATTCACCGTTTAAGATGCCTTTGAAGCCAGAAATAGTGTCTTTCAGTGAAACGTATTTACCAGGTGCACCTGTGAATACCTCAGCAACGAAGAACGGCTGAGACAGGAAACGCTGGATTTTACGTGCACGAGATACAACTTGCTTATCTTCATCAGATAGCTCGTCCATACCTAGAATTGCGATGATGTCTTTCAGCTCTTTATAACGCTGAAGTACAGTCTGAACGCCACGTGCAGTCTCGTAGTGCTCGTTACCGATTACTAGCGGGTCAAGCTGACGAGATGTTGAATCTAGTGGGTCTACCGCAGGGTAGATACCTAGAGACGCGATATCACGTGAAAGTACAACGGTTGCATCAAGGTGCGCGAACGTCGTTGCTGGTGACGGGTCAGTCAAGTCATCCGCAGGTACGTATACGGCCTGGATTGACGTGATTGAACCAGTCTTAGTAGATGCGATACGCTCCTGTAGTACACCCATCTCTTCTGCAAGAGTTGGCTGATAACCTACCGCTGAAGGCATACGACCTAGTAGTGCAGATACCTCAGTACCCGCCAGCGTGTAACGGTAGATGTTATCTACGAAGAACAGTACGTCACGACCTTCGTCACGGAACTTCTCTGCCATAGTCAGACCAGTCAGAGCAACACGCAGACGGTTACCCGGTGGCTCGTTCATCTGACCGTATACTAGCGATACTTTGTCTAGTACGTTTGAGTCGTTCATCTCATGGTAGAAGTCATTACCCTCACGAGTACGCTCACCAACACCGGCGAATACAGAGTAACCGCTGTGCTCGATTGCGATGTTACGGATAAGTTCCATCATGTTTACGGTTTTACCTACACCAGCACCACCGAACAGACCAACTTTACCACCCTTAGCGAACGGACATACAAGGTCGATTACCTTGATACCTGTTTCAAGTAGCTCAACTGAGCTGCTTTGCTCTTCGTATGAAGGTGCAGCGCGGTGGATTGACCAACGCTCTTCTTCACCGATTGGGCCGGCTTCATCAATTGCGTCACCCAGTACGTTCATGATACGACCAAGTGTTGCTGTACCAACTGGAACCTTGATTGGCTCAGCTGTACCTTCTACTGAAGTACCACGGCGCAGACCGTCAGTACTACCTAGTGCGATACCACGTACCACACCGCCACCTAGCTGCTGTTGCACTTCTAGTGTCAAACCAGCCAGGTCGCCTTCTGTAACTTTTAGTGCGTCATATACGGCTGGCACGTTGTCTTGTGGGAACTCGATGTCCACAACGGCGCCGATAATTTGGACGACCTTACCTAAACTCATGTCTATTCCTCTCGTTAAACTTTGCCGAAGCGTTACACGGCAGCTGAACCAGATACAATCTCACTGATTTCTTGTGTGATTGCAGCCTGACGCGCCTTGTTGTATACCAGCTGTAACTCATCAATCAGGCCACCTGCGTTATCTGTTGCGGCTTTCATCGCAACCATACGGGCAGCTTGCTCAGAGGCAGCATTCTCAACTACACCTTGGTAAACCTGAGACTCAATAAAGCGCACTAGTAGTGTCTCTAGAATCGCCTCTGGGTTTGGCTCATATAAGTAATCCCAAGCGTGAGCTGATACTTCTTCTTCAGCTTTTGGCAAAGGTAATAACTGATCGATAACAGGCTCTTGCTTCATTGTGTTCACAAAGTTGTTGTACACAACGAATAAGCGATCAATTTTGCCTTCTTCGTATGCTTTTAGCATCACTTTAACAGGACCAATTACGTCCTGAACGGAAGGCGCATCTCCTAACCCGGCTTTTTTGGCTTCTAGCTCGCCGCCAAAACGCTTAAAGAAACCGGCAGCTTTGCCGCCCAGGGTGGCAAATGTTGCATCAACACCCTTTTCTTTCCACGCTTTCACGTCTTTCGCTACATACTTAAACTCGTTCGAGTTCAAGCCGCCACAAAGACCACGGTCAGTAGAGATAACGATGTAACCTACTCGCTTCACCTCACGTTCAATTAAGAACGGGTGTTGGAAGTCAAGGTTAGCCTGAGCAATACGACCGATCACTTTGCGTAAGTTTTCAGCGTATGGGCGGCTGGACGCGACGCGTTCCTGTGCCTTCTTCATTTTAGAAGCGGCAACCATCTCCATTGCGCTGGTGATCTTCTGAGTATTCTTGATACTCCCGATCTTGCTTTTTATCTCTTTTCCGCTGGCCATGACTCTTTCTCCGAATCTGGGTGAGTAGTTAACTACTCACCTTCATAACACATTACCAAGTTTGCGTAGACTTGAACTTCTCTAGAAGTTCTTTCAGCTGCGCTTCGATCTCGGCGTTGTAGTTACCAGTTTCATTGATTTGAGTCATTAGCGCTGCGTATTCGCTTTTCGCGAATGCGATTAGGCTTGCTTCAAAATCAAGTACTTTGTTGATTTCGATGTCTTGCAGGTAGCCTTTCTCAACAGCGAATAGAGACAGAGACATGTCAGCAACAGACATTGGTGCGTACTGTTTCTGCTTCATTAGCTCTGTTACGCGCTCACCGTGCTCAAGCTGGGCACGTGTTGCATCGTCAAGGTCAGAAGCGAACTGAGAGAACGCCGCTAGTTCACGGTACTGAGCTAGCGCTAGACGGATACCACCACCTAGTTTCTTAACGATTTTAGTTTGCGCTGCACCACCTACACGAGATACCGAGATACCAGCGTTAACTGCTGGACGGATACCTGCGTTGAACAAGTCAGTTTCTAGGAAGATCTGACCGTCGGTGATTGAGATAACGTTGGTAGGTACGAATGCAGAAACGTCACCACCTTGAGTTTCAATGATTGGCAATGCCGTCAATGAACCTGTTTGACCTTTCACTTCACCATTGGTGAACTTCTCAACGTAATCAGCGTTAACACGTGATGCACGCTCTAGAAGACGTGAGTGAAGGTAGAATACGTCACCTGGGTATGCTTCACGGCCCGGTGGACGCTTAAGTAGTAGTGAGATCTGACGGTAAGCAACAGCTTGCTTAGACAGGTCATCATATACGATTAGCGCGTCTTCACCACGGTCACGGAAGTATTCACCCATAGTACAACCAGAGAACGGTGCCAGGAATTGTAGTGCAGCAGACTCAGATGCTGATGCAACAACAACAATGGTGTTCTCAAGAGCGCCGTGCTCTTCTAGTTTACGTACTACGTTAGCAATGGTTGAAGCTTTCTGACCAACCGCAACGTACACACACTTAACGCCTGTGTCTTTTTGGTTGATGATAGCATCGATAGCCAGTGCTGTTTTACCAGTCTGACGGTCACCGATCACTAGCTCACGCTGACCACGACCAACTGGGATCATAGAGTCGATAGACTTATAACCAGTTTGTACTGGCTCGTCTACTGATTGACGCTCGATTACGCCCGGTGCGATTTTTTCAACTGGCTCAAAACCATCGTTGTCTACCGCGCCTTTACCGTCAATCGGCTCACCTAGTGTGTTTACAACACGACCTAGCAGACCACGGCCTACTGGTACTTCAAGGATACGACCTGTTGATTTAACTTTTACGCCTTCTTTAAGGTCTGCGTATGGACCCATTACTACCGCACCTACTGAGTCGCGCTCAAGGTTCAATGCGATAGCATAACGGTTGCCAGGAAGCTCGATCATCTCACCCTGCATACAGTCAGCAAGACCGTGGATGCGGATGATACCGTCGGTAACAGATACGATAGTACCTTCGTTACGCGCTTCACTTACAACTTCAAACTGCTCAATGCGTTGCTTGATCAGTGCAGAAATTTCTGTGGAATTAAGTTGCATGCTCTTTTTCCCAATTACGATTGTAGCGTCGTCACAAGACGATCTAACTTGCCGCGAATAGAGCCGTCAATGACGGTATCGCCAGCTTTAATGACCAGACCACTTACGATGGTTTCGTCGATGCTACAATTCAGCTTAACTTTGCGTGCGAAACGTTTCTCAAGTGCCGCGACCAATTTTGCTTGCTCTTCTTCGGCAAGCGCTGCTGCTGAAACGACGTTAACGTCGATTTCTTTGTCATAGTCTGCTTTAAGTTCAGCAAACAAATCTGCAACAGCTGGAATGGCGGCTAAACGCTCATTTTCGGCCATCAGCTTGATAAGATTTTGGCCTTGTTCGTCGAGTTGCTCAGCGCATAGCTTGATGAATACATCAGACTGCTCTGCTTCGGTAGCAATGCCACCCAGTAGCAGCTGAACCTGTTCATCGCGGGCCACCTGGCCTGCGAAGAACAGCATTTCATTCCAAGCTTCAACTGTGCCTTTCTCAACGGCAAGTTCAAAAGCCGCTTTAGCGTATGGGCGAGCGATAGTAGTCAATTCAGACATGCTCATACCCTCTACTTAAAGCTCAGCGACAAGTTTTTCAACGATGTCACTGTGTGCGGCTTGATCGATTTCACGCTCTAAAATCTTCTCTGCACCAACCACAGCCAGAGTCGCTACTTGTTGACGTAGCTCTTCTTTCACGCGGTTGCGCTCAGATTCGATCTCAGAGTGTCCCTGAGCAATGATTTTCTCACGCTCTTGCTGACCACGAGTTGTCTCTTCGTCAACAATCAGCGTTGCACGCTTTTTAGCTTGTTCAATGATTTCGCTAGCTTGAGTTTTCGCTTCTTTCAGTTCTTCAGCAGCTTTTTCGCGCGCTTGCTCAAGATCTTTTTCAGCTTTGTCAGAGGCAGCTAATCCATCTTCGATTTTCTTCTGGCGAGCTTCAATCGCACCATTTAGTGGTGGCCATACGAACTTCATACAGAACCATACGAAGACCACAAATGCGATTAATTCACCTATTAGAGTGGCGTTTAAGTTCACGACCGCTCCTCCTTACTTGACAGTTGTTCGTTTCAGGTATTTTGCAATATTAAAGAGCGAACAACATGTACATAGCGATACCTACACCGATCATTGCAACGGCATCGATAAGACCAGCTAGGATGAACATTTTAACTTGTAGTTGAGGCGCAAGCTCAGGCTGACGAGCACATGCTTCTAGGAACTTACCACCCATGTTACCGAAGCCTAGTGCAGTACCGATTGCACCAAAACCGATTAGTAGAGCAACAGCGATAAGTTTAATAGCAACTGCGATTTCCATTTTTATCTCCAAAGTTTCAATAGTAAATTAAAGTTAAAGTTTAAAAAATTCTTTTATTTCAGCTAATTAGTGGCTTTTTGTGCTAGCCATGCTGAGGTAAACGATGGTCAGCATCATAAATACGAATGCTTGCAGTACGATTACCATGATGTGGAACACAGCCCATACAAAGTGCAGTGGAAGCTGCATCAGGCCGATTGCACCAATCAGGATGAAGATCATCTCACCCGCATACAAGTTACCGAACAAACGCAGTGCCAGCGAGAAAGGCTTAGCAACCAATGCGATTGTTTCAAGTAGCAAGTTACATGGGATAAGAATCGCCATCACTAATTTGTTCTTAGAGCTGAACGGGTGAAGCGTAAGCTCAGCAATGAAGCCGCCCAGACCTTTGATACGAATTGAATACCCGATCATCAGAATAAATACGCCCAATGCCAGAGCAGCAGTCATATTCACGTCTGTGGTCGGTACAATCTTCATGTAAACATCATGTGGGTCCATACCAAATGCTTGCTCACCAACGAAGCCAGCGAAAGCAGGTAGGAAATCAACTGGAACCAAATCCATCAAGTTCATTAAGAACACCCAGACAAAGATAGTCAGGGCCAAAGGCGCGATCAGTTTGCTGTTGCCATGGTAAGTGTCTCGCACGTTATCACCAACGAGCTCAACAACCATTTCAATAAAGCACTGGAATTTACCAGGAACACCTGTGGTGGATTTTTTAGCGGCACTTCGGAAGATCCATAAGAATATAAGACCTAAACCGATGGACCATGCGAGGGTATCTATATGCCATGTCCAGAAACCACTGTCCGCACATGCTTTATTGAAGGCCAGACCGGCATCGGTCGAACACATCTTGGCATTGGTCAAGTGGTGCTGAATATGGCTCGATAGAGTCACTTCTTCTGCAGCCATTGTTTTATCCTAAAAGTTAATGATTAAAAAAAATCAGAACCAACCATTGTGTCAGCATCACCAGCATATAAGTGCCGAAAAACGGCAGCATGACGACTGAAAAGTGCTTAAAAATGAGCGCAAAAAGCACAACAGTTAGCAAAAATTTTAATCCGTTTCCTCGTTTCAATGAGGAATACACTTGATTTGCCTTACTGGCACCCATAAATCGGAATGCATAAGCGGCAAATACAAAATTAGGGAGTACCAGCACCGCACCGCCAGCCAACGCCGACAAGCCTGCTTCCACTCCCCAACCAATAAAAACTATTACTGCAGCAATGATAGCTACGAGACCCTGATACAAAACACCTTTTAATGCGGCACGCCGATATGGGCTTGCTAACGAATGAGTCACTTATAATTAACCTTAATGACGCTAAATTTTATCAGGGCTAGAAAACTGGCGAAATTATACTTATTTCTGCTCAATTTGCAACTTGACGAGACGAAATGTAACGCTTTTCGAGCGCCCATTTCGCCTTAAAAGGTAAGATTACGAGGGTTGTTGAAAATCGGGCTGGATACGCCCCAAAATTCCGTCTAATTCATCTAAATTTGCATAAGAAATCACCAGCTTACCTTTGCCTTTTTGGTTATAATTTATCTCCACTTTGGCCCCAAGGTTTTCTGCCAGTTGTTGCTCAAGCAGTTTAACGTCCGGATCTTTCTCTTTTGCTGGTTTTTTCTCCACTGGCTCTAGCATAGCACGCACCAGCTTCTCGGTTTCACGGACCGTTAGCCCTTTAGCGACCGCGGTTCTGGCCGCTTCCGATTGCTGCTCACCGGTCAGTGCCAGTAAACAACGGGCATGACCCATTTCAATATCACCATGTTCCAACAAGATTTTTACATCATCATTGAGATTATTGAGACGAAGTAAATTGGTCACTGTGGTACGAGACTTGCCTACGGCGTCAGCAACTTGTTGATGCGTCAGTTCAAACTCGTTCAGTAATCGGTCGAGAGCAACCGCTTCTTCCATGGCATTAAGATCTTCACGCTGAATGTTCTCAATCAACGCAATGGCCACTGCGGCTTCATCTGCAACATCTTTGATGATACAAGGCACCACATCCAGCTCAGCAAGCTGCGCAGCGCGCCAGCGTCGTTCACCGGCAATGATTTCGAATTGGTTTTCAGCGACCGGGCGCACCACTATCGGTTGCAATACACCTTGTGCCCGGATCGAACTGGCAAGTTCTTCAAGCGCCTGCTCAGACATGTCCTTGCGCGGCTGATACTTACCACGTTGCAAATACTCGATGGGCAACCGTTGTAATTCCTGATCGGTCACCTCATGACTTTGCGTCGTCTGCTCGGGTTCAACGGCACGCTCGGTGCCCTGGGTTTGTGTGACTTCAGGCTGAGCAGGTTGAGGCGCAGCAGGTTTTGCTGAACTCAACAGGGCATCCAGACCTCGACCCAAACCGCGTTTTTTCACCGACATTATTTTTTCTTCCTCTTAGGCAACAGCTGCTGCTTGTTTTTCCTGACGGCGGAGCATTTCTCCGGCCAGTGCCAGATAGGCTTTGGCACCACTGGATGCTCTGTCATAGTACATCGCTGGCGCACCAAAACTCGGCGCTTCTGCCAGACGCACATTGCGTGGGATCACCGTGCGGTATACTTTTTCACCAAAGTGCTGTTTCAGCTGTTCAGATACATCATTCGCCAGGCGGTTACGTGGATCGTACATAGTACGCAAGATCCCCTCAATCTGTAAATGTGGATTGACCAGCTTAGAAAGCTGCGTGATGGTATCCATCAGCGCCGTTAGTCCTTCCAGTGCATAATACTCACACTGCATAGGCACCATAACAGAGTCAGCCGCCGCCATTGCATTAACCGTCAACATATTCAACGAAGGCGGGCAATCAATAAAAATAAAATCGTACTGATCCAGCACCGATTCCAGTGCATTACGCAAGCGCACTTCGCGAGCGAACAATTCCATCAACTTAACTTCAGCCGCGGTCACATCACCGTTGGCAGCAATTAAGTGGTATTCGCCGGACGTTTCTTTACTGATCACGTCCTGAATGGGGGTCTCTTCGATCAAAAGATCGTAAATGGTTGCTACTTCGCCATATTTGTCAACACCGCTGCCCATGGTCGCATTGCCTTGTGGATCCAGGTCAATCAGCAGGACCTTGCGTTTGGTCGCAGCCATGGAAGCTGCCAGGTTAACTGCAGTGGTGGTTTTTCCCACACCGCCTTTTTGGTTTGCGATCGCAATGACTCTAGCCACTATGTCCTCGAATACTAGTCTTTTTTCAGAATGATTAAATGACGTTCACCATCCAGCTCGGGGACCTGTAAACTAATATCACGTTCCAGAGTCACACCGGCAGGCAGGCTATCCAGTTCCTGCTGCGGAAACTGACCTTTTAATGCCAGAAAGCGGCTTTCGTCATTGACCAGATGTCCACACCACTGAACCATATCCTGCAAAGAGGCAAATGCACGGCTCAGCACACCGTCTAATTTAACACTTGGCTGATATTCTTCAACACGAGACTGAACCGGTGTGACGTTTTCCAGTCCAAGCGCATGTTTTACCTGGGTTAAAAAACGTACACGCTTACCAAGGCTGTCGAGCAACACAAATTGTGTATCGGGCAGGGCGATGGCCAGTACGATCCCGGGTAATCCCGGTCCGGTGCCCACATCGATGTAATTTTTGCCGTTCAGGTGAGGCGCAACGACTAACGAGTCCATGATGTGTTTAATCATCATTTCTTGCGGATCGCGCACTGAGGTCAGGTTGTAGGCTTTGTTCCATTTATCGAGCAGCCCGACATAATCGACGAGCTGCTGCTTTTGTTGTTCAGTTAGCGTGATGTCCGTACGGGCTAACAGGGCTGTAAGTTGTTCTAATAACACAGTCTTCCGTTTGTTGTTACGCTGACTTGCGTAACAACCCTTGCTTCTTCAGATACACTAATAATAGCGAAATAGCAGCAGGGGTGATACCAGAAATGCGAGACGCCTGGCCGATTGTTTGTGGTCTGGCTTCTGACAGCTTAGCCACCACCTCGTTAGACAGACCGCTGACCTGAGCGTAATCGAACTCAGCCGGTAACAGCGTTTCTTCGTGACGCAGTTGTTTATTGATCTCATCCTGTTGACGCGCAATATAGCCGGCGTACTTAGTCTGGATCTCAACTTGCTCCAGCGCCTGAATATTATCCTGTTCGCTGGCCAACCCTTCAATCTGCATCAGTGTGTTATAACTGACTTCCGGACGACGGATCAGATCTTCTAAACTGGCTTCACGGGTCAATGGCGACTTCAGCAATTCATTCACCTGCGCCAGTGCCGGGTGATCTTTGTGGATCCAGGTATTACGCAGTCGCTGCGTTTCCTGCTCCATCACTTCTAATTTGTTGTTGTAAGCTGCCCAGCGCTCATCATCCACTAAACCCAGTTTGCGACCTTGTTCGGTCAGACGCAGATCGGCGTTGTCTTCACGCAACAGCAAACGGTATTCTGCACGGCTGGTAAACATGCGATACGGTTCTTTGGTCCCTAAGGTTGCCAGATCGTCAATCAAGACACCGGTGTATGCCTGATCGCGACGTGGTGTCCAGGCATCCAGACCCTTAACTTGTAAGGCAGCGTTCATACCGGCGATTAAGCCTTGTGCGCCGGCTTCTTCGTATCCGGTGGTGCCATTTATCTGGCCCGCGAAGAACAGACCATTGATGAATTTGGTTTCCAGCGACTGCTTCAGATCCCGAGGATCAAAGAAGTCATACTCGATGGCATAGCCCGGACGACAGATGTGCGCGTTTTCAAACCCCTGAATTGAACGCACGATCTCCAGCTGAATATCAAACGGCAAGCTGGTGGAGATCCCATTTGGATACAGTTCGTAAGAAGTCAGCCCTTCTGGTTCAACAAAGATCTGATGCTTCTCTTTATCAGCGAAACGAACGATCTTATCTTCAATAGACGGACAATAACGAGGCCCAATTCCTTCGATCACACCGGCATACATAGGTGAGCGATGCAGATTTTCACGGATCACGTCATGGGTTTTCTCGTTGGTATACGTGATATAGCAAGGGATCTGTTGTGGATGATCCGACGCTTTACCCATAAATGAGAATACCGGCGTTGGCGTATCACCTGGTTGTGCCTGCATCACTGAAAAATCAACAGTGCGTGCATCAATACGAGGTGGTGTGCCTGTTTTCAGTCGATCAACACGGAAGGGCAGTTCACGTAAACGCTGTGCCAGTGCAATTGACGGTGGATCGCCTGCACGGCCGCCTTTAAAGTTTTCCAGACCAATGTGGATTTGACCACCGAGGAAAGTACCGACGGTCAATACTACCGTTTCAGCACTGAAGCGCAGTCCCATTTGGGTAACTACGCCTTTCACCCGATCCTGTTCAACGATCAGATCATCACACGATTGCTGAAAGATCTTCAGGTTTTCCTGATTTTGTAAGGTATCCTGGATTGCCGCTTTATACAGAATGCGATCTGCCTGAGCACGAGTAGCTCGCACAGCAGGGCCTTTAGAAGAGTTTAGAGTACGGAACTGGATCCCGCCTTTGTCGATCGCTTTGGCCATTGCACCACCTAAAGCATCGATCTCTTTAACCAGATGACCTTTTCCGATCCCGCCGATCGCTGGGTTACAGGACATCTGTCCCAGGGTGTCCATATTGTGTGTTAACAATAAGGTATTCATGCCCATACGTGCTGCAGCTAATGCTGCCTCAGTACCTGCATGACCACCACCAACAACGATAACGTCAAAATGTTCGTGATAAATCATTTACGGGATCCTACTTAAAAACAACCAGCAAATTTCGAAAGGGTGCGTATTCTACCCAGAAAAACGCAGAAGTGAAACGTTTAAATTTTAATCAGGGTTAAAAGGATCACTTAAATATATATAAGGATCTTTTTAAAGATCTTTATTAGATCTTACTATTAGATCAGCCCGGATCTGTGAATAACGATGTATTCCTTATTTGATCCAAAGAGTTAGTTCAGATCATATGGTGTGAATTAGATCGGATCATCACGATGAAAAGCTTTGATCAAAGTGGCTATTTATTCACAACCCAAGATCCGATGAAAACTATCCAATGGATAAGTATGCGTAGATCCGCAGTTAGATCAAAGGTTATCCACAATGCGATCTATGAAAGAGCCATTTTGTGAATAACTTCTGTGTAAAAGATCTTATCGCTGATCCGTATATCAGATTAACACGCCTGATCCAGTTGCTGTTTTAATGTGGGCAACCAGGCGATGGCGGCATCTTCCGGCAGTGCTTCATCTTGTACATCGATCTTTAATACCGGTAAAAGCTGCTGTGCGCCTTTATCTGATAGTAGCTGCGCACAGTTACTGGCGGCCAGATTAAAGGTGTCATAGCTTGAGTCGCCGATACCCACTACGGCAAATTGCACATGGCTCAGATCTTCATGATCAGTCAGTTGCTCTATAAAAGGCAGCAGGTTATCCGGATAGTCGCCGGCGCCATAAGTCGATGTGACCACCAGCCACACTGAATGCTGACAGGCACTCAGGTCCGGTTGTTCATGCAGTTGTGTGTTGAATTCACTGGCATCAAGCTGCTCGGCAAGCTGTTCTGCAACGTACTCTGCGGAGCCCATTTGGCTACCTATGATGATCTCAATATTGCGCATGCGGCGTTAGATCCTGATTACTGACTCTGAGCGTATCCGCGACATCTTAATGACCTTCACAGAGAAGTAAAGTCTTGATCTAAGTTTGGGATAAAAAAATCTAGCACAATAAGTAGTCAAAATGCCACGATCTATAATAATGTTATAATAATCAGTAGCTTAATAAATTATTCCAAATGCTAACTCGGTGTGCTTGTTGTGGATAAACCGCGAGTATCCTGATGCTTTTTGGGGTTATCAGGCCTTATAGAAACGGCTGTAAAGGGGTATAAATCAGCACAGTTTTTAGCTTGTGGATAGATTCTGGTGGATAAGACGATCTGAGCGTCTTTTCATGATAAGAAAGAGGATCTATAAAGTTTGATCTATATAATGAAATAATCTAAAAAATGGCGATCTTTTTCACATAACAGCAAGGATCGGGTGATTGGCACGTCTGTTTGTGTTGTGCAGCCGCTTTAAATGTCGGTGTGTTGCGAGTAATTTGGCGCGCCAGAGTCCTGGTTGCCACACCAATGTTCCTTTATGAAATACATATATTGACAGAAATGTGCGGTTTTTCATCAATTTCTCACAGTTTGCAGTGTGCGCTGAGCATAACCTAGGCGCAGTTTTCAAAGGAGCAAACGGATGAAATCACTCAACTTGGGCGCTGCGCTGATCTGTATTGGCGTGCTGAGCGCATGTGTTAGCCACAATGAACGACCGACTATTACCATTGAGCAACCAGCACTGACGGCCATCGCGATGACTCAGGTGACGCTGGCAGCCAGAGTCACTGATAAGGATGATAACCTGAAATCAATCGCCTGGCGTCAGGTCTCCGGGCCGGATGATGCCGTGCTGCATGTAGCGGGTGATCAGGCACAAAGTATCGATGTACACCTTCCCACAGCCGCCGGCGAATATACTTTTGAGATCACTGCCAAGGATGAGCTTGATGTCTATCAGAGCAAACGTTTCACTGTGGTCGTAAAGTCGCTGCAGGAAACTGTTTTTGTGCAACTTGATGATTTGTTATTGCAGGTTTATGAAGCGGATAAGGCCCTGATCCCAGGCATCCAGGCCCTGATAGATTTCAATCAGGATGGGATTGTCTGGCGAGGTGCAGCAGGCTTTCGGGATGCACAGCAGACTCAGGTGTTAAAGACGGATACGCCGTTTCGCATTGCCAGTATTTCGAAGTTATTAAGTGCAGCAGTGACCTTTTCCATGATTGACGATGGACAATTTACGCTGGATACGCCAATCACGGCGCTGATCTCGCCAGAGGATATGCCACCGGGTTATGGCATCGAGGACTTGCATGTTGCGCAGGGTGTTAAACGCGGGGGATCACTCACGATCCGGCAACTATTAGATCAAAGTACCGGGATCCGTGATTTTATTTCTTATTTGCATGACCCGTTAGCGCCTGATACACGTTCATTTATTGCGGCATTGCAAGGCGGTGAAGACGATATTCCGGCGCTATGGCATTCGGATCTGCTCATTGCCGATCTGCTTGGTCGTGGTTTAACACAAAACCTGGAGGCTATGCCGGGAGAAAAGCACCTGTATGGCAACAGTAATACCGATTTACTCGCCTGGGCACTGGAAAAGCACACCAAAAAGCGCTTTGAGCAGCTGTTATATGAGCGTGTATTGCAGCCGCTCGGTATGGACAACACCTATATGGACCGGCATGAACCGATGCGAGGTTCTGAGCAGATGGCGCACCATTACTTTTATATTCCTGAACACGAGGAGATCCCCCCTGAATTGAGTGGCAATCATAATGTAGTTGCACTGGGGGTGAATACCTCTTTTGCCTGGGCTGGCGGCGGAATGGTGTCCACACTGGATGATCTCAATGTGTTTATGACAGCGCTTCATCAGGGGCATTTGGTTGAGGATCCTCAGTTACAATCGGAAATTGCCGAGCACTGGCTGAGTGAAGTGCCTGAAGAGGGCGTTCAGGAGCATTATGGCCTGGCGCAGGAGCGGTTTGATTTTGAGGGCTATTCCACAACCGGACATTCCGGGTTCTGGGGCACTAACGCAACATTTGTTGAGCCGCTGGCGATCCGTATGGTCACAGCAAGTCATCAGGTATCTGCTGAGAGTTTTTATGAATTCGAGCAAGCAGCCATTGCGTTATTTCACGAACTGGGCATAAAAGGCGTGGCGCCGCTCACCAAAGATACTCAGTGACGGCAGAGTGAGACGCACCTCAGCGGTGCGTCTTAGTATTATTTGCCGATACAGAAAGAGCTGAAGATCTTACCCAGCAGGTCGTCGGAGGTGAATTCACCCGTGATCTCATTGAGATGCTGCTGGGTCAGACGCAGTTCTTCAGCCAGGATCTCGCCGGCTATGTGCATTTCCAACTGAGTCTGGCCAATCTCCAGGTGCTCTGCGGCACGTTCCAGCGCATCGAGGTGACGACGGCGCGCCATAAAGCCACCTTCGGTTGCGCCGGTAAAGCCGATACAGGCTTTGAGGTGTTCACGCAACAGGTCGATCCCTGTACTGTCTTTGGCACTGAGGCGGATCAGGGCATGACCATGATCGTGACTGGTACCGGTTTGTTCACCACTGAGGTCAACTTTATTGCGGATCACTGTGATGTCCATGCCCGCAGGCAGTTGCTCAATAAACTCCGGCCAGATCCGGGCAGGATCGGTTTCATTGGTTTCGGTGCCGTCAACCATAAATAGCACGTGATCGGCGGCGCGGATCTCATCCCAGGCACGCTCAATACCGATTTGTTCTACTTTATCCGGACTGTCGCGTAGGCCAGCGGTGTCAATGATGTGCAGCGGCATGCCATCAATATGGATATGTTCTCTCAGTACATCGCGGGTGGTACCAGCAATATCGGTGACAATAGCAGCTTCACGGCCTGCCAGCGCATTGAGCAGCGAGGATTTACCTGCGTTTGGGCGACCTGCAATCACCACTTTCATGCCTTCACGCATGATACTGCCTTGCTTGGCCTGTTGGCGCACCACACTGAGCTGCGCGATGATGGCTTTCAGGTCACCAGCCACTTTGCCATCAGAGAGAAAGTCGATTTCTTCATCCGGAAAGTCAATGGCCGCTTCCACATACATGCGTAAATGGATCACTTGCTCCACCAGCGCGTTGATATGTTTTGAAAAGTCACCTTGCAATGAATGCAGGGCACTTTTCGCTGCTTGCTCGCTGGTTGCATTGATCAGATCGGCAATGGCCTCGGCCTGAGTCAGATCCAGCTTATCATTCATAAATGCGCGTTCAGAGAATTCACCGGGTTTGGCGAGTCGTACGCCCTCGACCTGGCTGATCTCTTTAAGCAGCATGTCCAGCACCACCGGACCGCCATGGCCCTGAAGCTCAAGCACATCTTCGCCAGTAAAGGAGTTCGGGCCTTTAAAGAACAGTGCAATGCCCTGATCTAGTTGCTCTCCCTGAAGCGTCTGGAATGGCAGGTATTCCGCATAGCGGGTTTTTGGGCATTTTCCGAGTATTTTGTGTGCAACCTGCTCAGCCAGAGTACCTGAAATACGAATTATGCCGACGCCGCCCCGACCCGGTGCGGTTGCCTGCGCTGCGATGGTGTCTTGTGCGATCATTATGACCCTTGAAAGCAAACTCTAATTATCGCTAAGTGTACAGCAAACGCGCGCTGTGAGGTATAGTAGAGGCGGTTCAGATATAAGGATATCCACTGTGGTTGCTTTCGCTCAGTTTCACTTTGATGCAGATAAACAGATATTAAGTCATGGGCAACAAGTTGTGTCATTACGGCCTAAAGTTGCTCAATTACTGCAGTTTCTATTGGCCCGGCCACAGCAAGTGATCGCGCGTGAAACGTTACTGGATGCTTTGTGGCAACATGGTGAGTATCGTGATGCAGCACTGACGCAAAGTATGGCTGAGCTGCGCCAGGCACTGGGAGATGATGCACAGCAGCCGAGGTTTATCCGCACCGTACCGCAGCGGGGCTATCAGTGGATCTGCCCACTTACTCAAGTGAACCGCAACAAGCGCTGCATGATATGGGCGACTTTTCTGAGTATCGCGCTGTTGATTACCGGGGGAGTTATTGGTTATGTCAGTCAGTCAGCGCCCAAGCTTGTTATGGCGCAGGAGGCGCGACCTGCTTTGACCATTTTGCCGCTGAACAATGATACCGAGGTGGCCGCCAATGCCTGGTGGGGGTATGCATTGCATGGAGCACTGACGGCACGCTTGCAATCTGACTATCAGCTTGTCCCGCCGGCGCAGCAGACAGAGGCGAATAATAACAGACAGATAGCGCTCACCTTGTCCCGTCAACAACAGCGCTATGTACTGACCATCCACACCGCACGGCAACAGCATAAGATAGTGGTTGAGCAGCTGGATATGGCGTTTGACAGCGTGGCGGATCAGGTCATTGCTGCACTGAACTTATTACCTGATGGCCACGCCAGCCAGACCCGTCTAAGTGAGACTGCATCCCAGGACTATTACCGTGGCTTGCAGGCCCTGGACGAACAAGGCAGCAGACTGGCAAAGTCTTATTTTGAAGCCGCCCTGACTCAACATCCGCAGCACCAGGCTGCGCAGCTTGAATTGGCCCGCATCACCTGGCAACAGGGAGAGCTGGCAGAGGCCAGAGCAGTGTTTAGCGGCATGGACCTGAGTAACGCGGCGCCTGCAATCAAGGTGCGTTATTATCTGTATCAGGCAGAATTCAGCAAGGCACAAGGTCATTATGCTCAGGCACTGGCTGATGTGCAGCTGGGGCTGGACCTTGCACAGCGTCATCAACTATTGGAGCAGCTGGCTACGGCATATCAGTTGCAGGCCGATCTGCTGTGGTTAGATCAACAGTGGGATGCACACAGTAAGGCGCTGAACTCGGCATATGCCCTGATTGGCAGCCGCGCACTGGCTTATCAGGATGCGCAGCGCGCATTTTATCTGGCTAACCCGCCTGTTGCCGGGCCTGAAGAAAAGCGCTTACTGGACCTTCAAAGCAGCCGAGAGGTGTTACACAATACAATCACCTACTATCGCCAGTCGCCGCAACGTTTGTTGCTGGCACGCGCTTTGTTTGCTTATGGCCAGAACTATCTGGTGCCAGTCTCTGAAAGTGAGCCCAGCTTATTGGAAGCGCTGGAGATTGCATCTAGTCTGGGTGAAGACTATCTAAGAAAGCAAATACTTACTTACCTTGGGTTCTATTATATTCAGCTTCACCGAGGGGATGAGGCCCTGGCATATCTGGCGCAGGTTGAGCCTGAACCACAGTGGCTTCCTCAATATGAATTACACTGGTTACTACGCGGTATGGCGATCATGGATGGGGCGCTCACCCAAAGTGGCGCGCCGGAGCTGGCCAGTGCCATTGAGACATTTGAACAGCTGCTGGCCTGGGATAAGGTCTCTGTAATGACCGCAGCACATGCTCAGTTGATGCTGGGATGGAGTCTGATAAGGCAAGGGGAGCTGGCACAGGCTGAAGCACATGTCATGCAGGCACAGGCAGTGTATCAGCGGCTGAATCTGGCTGATACGCTGAGTTATACCCGTTATACCCAGATGTATATCCGTTTATTGCGCGGTGATGCTGAGGCTGCACTGGCCGTGATAGCCGATCCACACAATGCCAGTCATCTTGAGCTCTTGTATGGCGCGGCGGCGGCCTGGTTCGTTCAGGACAACACTTTGTCATACCAGTTGAGTGAGTTGCTTGCTGCGCGTGAGCACAGCGATGCCCTGATGGAGCAGCTGAGTCAGATCAGGGCAGGCTCAGAGCATACTTTCCAGTTAGTCAGTACAATCCTGGATAAGCCTTATAGCGTTTATTGTCAGAGCAGCTGGGCACTATAAGGGAAAAGACGGTACCCGGTTAGCCCGGTAAATCACTTTACCTTGTTTGTTTTGCACCACCCAGTAGGGCAACTCGGTCACCGCAAAGTAGCGAAACAGCTGATTGTGACTGTCGAAGAGTACCTCATGATTCACTTTGAAGCGCTGTTGGTAGGCGCTGACCTGAGCTTGATCGACATAAAACGGCTTGATCACGCTTACCACCGGGTAATTAATCTGCTCTGACAGGCGGTTATTTTGTGCGATCCTGCGCTCACAATCCGGTATATGCTGAAATGGGCACAGGCTGTCACTGAAGAACAATACCCGAAAACCAGCACCGGGCTTGGTGGGATCAAAGCGCTGCCCGGACAAGGTATGGAGTGGCTCTTGTCGTGGAGTTGTGTCCATGAGGGCCGTTGCTGGCAGTGTACCCAGTGCTTCTCGTTGTTGCACTTGATCCTGTTCAACCACCAGCCGATAAGGGGTCTGCCTGACGCCATAGCGGATCGCCAGTTGATTATGGGTATCGATTTGCAGCCTGGCATAGCCCGGAAACAGGGCGGTAAACTGCTCCACACTGGCTTGATCTATGTTGATGTCCGGGTGAATGAAGCGGCGCTCTATACCCGACTGTTGAGGGGGTAAGGCGGTTTGCTGTATATACTCATCCCAGATGGTAATAAATATATATTCAATGGGTGCAGCGGTTGTTGGCTGGCTGAGTATGAGCATGGCCAGGCTCAGCAATAGGGTGATCGGGTTTAGCAATTTCATGGCTGTACTCCTGATAATGTTGCCAGATGTTGTTTAAGCTCATCGGTCAGCAGGGCGCTGCGATAAATCTCTGTGCCATTGGCATCGAGTAAAATGTGTTGAGGCGTACCCGTGACCCGATACTGACGTGTCATGTCACCAGTGGCATCGAACACCACAGGAAATGGGTAGTCATGGCGCTTTATATAGGATTTGATACCCTGAATGGTCTGGTTAAAGCCCACATTCACGGCTATGACCTGGTAGCGGCCCTGACTTTGTTCATAGGCTTGTTGAAGGTGAGGCATTTCTTCAACGCAGTAAGCGCACCAGGTAGCCCAAAACTTCAGATAAGTCATCTTCCCTTTACTTGATATCGGCTGGCCTTGCAATGTATCAGCCTGTAAAGGGGGATACGATTTGGCGGTGGCCGTGACTGAGAGTGCCAGCAGCATGATGCCTGTGAGGGTTGTCGTCATGATGTTCTCCATAATGGTTTCCTTGCGTTATAGCCAGCTCTTGCCAGCCTGAATAAGAAAATACTGCGCCATGAGCAGCAGAAGCAGTGCGCTGGTGGTGGGGATATGCGTGAGCCAGGCACCCGCGCGGGGCAAACGAGCCAGAAACTGACTGCTCAAGCCGGCCAGCAGCAACAGGCTGCTCATACCCAGGGCGAAACTAAATAGCAGCAGGGCACCAAAAAGCAGCTGCCCGCTGGTGGCAACAAACAGCAATAAGCCCCCTAGCACCGGAGAGGTGCACGGCGCTGCGACCAGCGCACTGGTCATGCCCATCAGCAATGGACCCTGCGTGCCCTGAAACCTCAGACCTGGTATCTGCGGGAAAGTCAGCCACCCTTTATTCACCAGCGCCAGATAAATGAGCACATTGGCAAAGCCAACCTGTACCCAGGGGTTGGATGCAACCACACCAAACAAGCCGCCACTCCAGGCTGCGATGCCACCCAGCAGTGCGTAGATTGCAGCAAAGCCGAGACAATACTGAAGCGGTGCCAGTGTTTGGGTGCGATATCGGGTGAGGGTGGCCAGCGTAATGGGCAATAGAGGATAGACACAGGGTGTAAAGCTGGTCAGAACGCCACTGAACAAAGCCAGAGGCAGCAGCCACCAGCTGAGGTGTGCGGTGTGTAATGCGTCTAACAGAGGGAGGTCAAACATAGTGTGCTCGTTAAGTTGTAAAGTGTGCGCACAGCTTGCAATGCTGACGTCGATCCCCCTATCAAAGTGACCTAAAATCATCCTCAAAATTTATCAACATCTTGATTCTAATGATTAAGCTGAAAGAACTTAGTCACCCGCGCGGGGCAAACGAGCCAGAAACTGACTGCTCAAGCCGGCCAGCAGCAACAGGCTGCTCATACCCAGGGCGAAACTAAATAGCAGCAGGGCACCAAAAAGCAGCTGCCCGCTGGTGGCAACAAACAGCAATAAGCCCCCTAGCACCGGAGAGGTGCACGGCGCTGCGACCAGCGCACTGGTCATGCCCATCAGCAATGGACCCTGCGTGCCCTGAAACCTCAGACCTGGTATCTGCGGGAAAGTCAGCCACCCTTTATTCACCAGCGCCAGATAAATGAGCACATTGGCAAAGCCAACCTGTACCCAGGGGTTGGATGCAACCACACCAAACAAGCCGCCACTCCAGGCTGCGATGCCACCCAGCAGTGCGTAGATTGCAGCAAAGCCGAGACAATACTGAAGCGGTGCCAGTGTTTGGGTGCGATATCGGGTGAGGGTGGCCAGCGTAATGGGCAATAGAGGATAGACACAGGGTGTAAAGCTGGTCAGAACGCCACTGAACAAAGCCAGAGGCAGCAGCCACCAGCTGAGGTGTGCGGTGTGTAATGCGTCTAACAGAGGGAGGTCAAACATAGTGTGCTCGTTAAGTTGTAAAGTGTGCGCACAGCTTGCAATGCTGACGTCGATCCCCCTATCAAAGTGACCTAAAATCATCCTCAAAATTTATCAACATCTTGATTCTAATGATTAAGCTGAAAGAACTTAGTTGTGAGACTGTGAGACTGTGAGACTGTGAGACTGTGAGACTGTGAGACTGTGAGACTGTGAGACTGTGAGACTGTGAGACTGTGAGACTGTGAGACTGTGAGACTGTGAGACTGTGAGACTGTGAGACTGTGAGACTGTGAGACTGTGAGACTGTGAGACTGTGAGACTGTGAGACTGTGAGACTGTGAGACTGTGAGACTGTGAGACTGTGAGACTGTGAGACTGTGAGACTGTGAGACTGTGAGACTGTGAGACTGTGAGACTGTGAGACTGTGAGACTGTGAGACTGTGAGACTGTGAGACTGTGAGACTGTGAGACTGTGAGACTGTGAGACTGTGAGACTGTGAGACTGTGAGACTGTGAGACTGTGAGACTGTGAGACTGTGAGACTGTGAGACTGTGAGACTGTGAGACTGTGAGACTGTGAGACTGTGAGACTGTGAGACTGTGAGACTGTGAGACTGTGAGACTGTGAGACTGTGAGACTGTGAGACTGTGAGACTGTGAGACTGTGAGACTGTGAGACTGTGAGACTGTGAGACTGTGAGACTGTGAGACTGTGAGACTGTGAGACTGTGAGACTGTGAGACTGTGAGACTGTGAGACTGTGAGACTGTGAGACTGTGAGACTGTGAGACTGTGAGACTGTGAGACTGTGAGACTGTGAGACTAAGCAGGCATTATCACAGGCATAAAAAAACGGCCCGTGGTGGACCGTTTTTATCGTATGTGCAATTGGTAATTAACCGCGGACCTTCATGCCCTTTTTCTCCATGCCACGATAGATATATAGCATCTGGGCAATTGAGATCAGGTTAGAGACCAGCCAGTACAGTACCAGACCAGACGGGAACCAGATGAAGAACACTGAGAAGATAACCGGCATCCAGGTCATCATCTTCTGTTGCATCGGGTCTGTGACCGTCATAGGTTGCAGCTTCTGAGTCAGGAACATACTGGCACCAAACAGGATAGGCAGTACATAGTATGGGTCTTTTGAAGACAGGTCAGTCAGCCACAGCATAAACTCGGCATGACGCAGCTCTGTTGACTCCAGGAATACATAAAACAGCGCCAGGAAGATAGGCATTTGTAGCAACAGCGGGAAGCAGCCACCCATAGGGTTTACTTTTTCCTTGCGGTACATCTCCATCATTGCCTGACCAAATTTCTGACGGTCATCGCCATAACGCTCTTTCAGTGCCTGCATTTTTGGTTGCAGCATACGCATTTTAGCCATTGAGGTATATTGCGCTTTAGTGAGCGGGTAAAGGAATGACTTAACAATAATGGTGATCGCAATGATGGCCAAACCCCAGTTGCCTAATCCACCGATGTTAATATCAAACAGACCAAAGAATGACCCTTCGCCAGAATATAAGAACTTCAATAGTTCAAGCAGAGGCTGAGAAATAAACCATAACCAACCATAGTCGACCGTCAGATCCAGATCTTTTTGTAAAGCTTCCAGCGCATCCATGTCTTTTGGACCCATGTAATAAGTCGCGGTGAGCTGCGCGGTACCATTGCCCTGAATGTTTGTCGCTTCGCCTTTCACACCTATGATGCTGTTGTTATTGCGCAACGAGCTGTAAATGGTGTTGTTTGTTGTCTGACCAGGTACCCAGGCACTGACAAAGTAGTGTTGGATAAAGGCGATGTAACCACCCTGGGTGTTTTTGTTCAGGTTCGCTTCGGCCATATCAGAGAAGGAGTATTTCTCGTAAGGCTCATCACTGGTGCCATAAGCTGCGCCCAGGTAAGTCTGGTCAACCATGCTGCCTTTTTCCTGCACTGTGCGCTTGATTTGCGTATACAGTTGCACTTGAACCGGGTCGGCAGTTGAGTTGGTCACATCGTATTCCAATGCCACATCATACTGACCTGGTTTGAAAACATAGGTCTTATTGAACTGAACACCTTTGCTGTCGACAAAGGTCAGCGGCACACGCAGTTCATCACCGTTCAGTGTGTAGCTGGTTTGTTCGCTTTGATAGACCGGGCGACCCTGACTTGATGCATCCGGACCATTCAGACCGATCAGGCCGCTTTGTGCGAAGTATTCTTTGCCTTCGAACTCACCCAATAGCAGGTAAGGTTGATCGCTGCCATGGGTTTCAGCGTGCTGTAGTAATTTCGCCTCGACGATGTCACCACCACGGGTGTCAATTTTCACTGCCAGTACATCGGTGGTTACCGAAATGACTGAGCGAGTAGCCACAGTGGCCTGCATTGGCACATCAGCCTGACTGGAAGCCGGTACGTCGGCCTGGTCATTGTTTGCGGGGCCGGCCACTTGTTGTGTGACGGCACTGGTATCAGCATTGGCTGCGGTTTGTTCCTTTGACCACTCAGTAAAGAGTAAAAAGGAAACCAGCAGCAAGCCGATAAATAAAAACGTGCGTTGCGATTCCATAACAGCTCTTATTTCTCGTGTTGTTTATCTTGCGTTGATTTAGCAGGCACGGGATCAGACCCACCTGCACTTAAAGGGTGACATTTTAATATGCGTTTAAGCGCTAACCAACTCCCTTTTGCAATTCCATGTAAATTAATTGCCTGGATTGCATAATGAGAGCAGGTCGGAGTAAAACGACAGTGTGGTCCCAATAGCGGACTGATAAAGCGCTGATAAAAACGGATCACACCTAACAGCAGTGTTTTGATCAGTGTCTGGCATACTCTGAATGGCCACCGGATCCACACTTTACATTGCTGCACTATGCGCGATGAGGCTGTGGGGGAGGTGTGATTCATGATGATGCCGTCAGACTGATAACCAATCCCGAAAAAGTAGCGGGTAATTGGCGATTAAAAGGTGAGCTAACTTTACCTTATCGGGGTCAAAATAGCCATTGAGCCCAATGCGATTTTAGCGAATTCACAGTAAGTTGAACTCGATTAATTGCAGGCTATATTGGCTTATAATGAAAACGAATCGCAGTTATTGTGCAAACTGAGCGAGCAGAGCAATCTGGTAAAAACGCAATGGACTGGTATGTGAAGACAGAATAATCCCGTCAGTGCCTATTTGTCGTTCTGTTTAGATTGTTTCGGGTGGTGCTGCTTAGATGCTGGGCGCTTTTTACCTGGACGTTTACGAGGTGGCGGCTTAGGCGCACCGGGTTTACAGCGTTCATTTACTTTACGCCATAATTTTGCCAGTTGTTTACTGAGCTCTTCATTTGACTGATCGTCAACGCCTGTTTTTACCATCAGAACAATATCAATATTGTCCAGCTTATGGCGGTTTAAGCGAAAGCTTTCACGGGCAAGACGTTTAATGCGATTGCGTTGGCAAGCTTTTTTACAGCGCTTTTTAGCCACAGTGAGTCCCAGACGTGGATGTCCGGCATCATTGGGTTTTGCTAAGAGTGTAAAATAAGGGGTTGCTGCGCGAGCGGGGTCGTTAAAAACTCGGGAGTAATGCGAGGGAGTTAACAGACGTAACTCCCTGCTGAAGCTAAAGTCTTCCACTTATATATTAAGCAGAAAGTACTTTACGGCCTCTAGCACGACGACGCGCTAGTACTTTACGGCCATTCTTCGTTGCCATGCGTGCACGGAAACCGTGAGTACGCTTGCGTTTTAGAACGCTAGGTTGAAAAGTTCTTTTCATAACTAATCCATCCGATCGGTTAAAGTTTAAAACATCCTATGCAGGTCGCGATCCTGGCACAGGTGCCATTGCGAGCGCGAGATATTAATGCCGCGGCGTAGGAAAGTCAATCATAATCGCGCCATCAAGCATAGATTTTAGCCATAAATAACAAAAAACGGTCATTCTGGCGGTTATCCCCTGAGGTAAACGCCCCGCATTATACCTTTATACTATATAGAGTGGGATCAAAATCCGTAGATTTAGCGATCCATTTCGCTCGTTCAGATCGGATCCGATCTGTGCATGCAGGTGTGATCAACTTAGATCGGATCAAAATGAGGTTTTCCACACAGCTTGGGTGAAAAGTGGCAACATCCTCTGGAAAACTTAAAATGATCGTGTTTTTTAGATGAGATCTTGGTGTATTTTTGCTAAGATCAGTAAACAGGGTGAAAAATAAAATCCCAACAAAAACAATTGGATGCATTTGTTTCTAGGAAAGATCCTGATTTTTAAAAAAGTCAATATTGATGTTGTGGATAAGATCCCCTCATAATACCCGGCTTCCACCTATGTATTTATGATAACAAACAAGCATTTCCGTCGATCCTTTGGATTAGCTGTGTATAACCTTGTTGGTAAATCTGGCAATATCCTTGGTTTTTATGTACGGGAATATTAACTATTTCGGAGTGCGACGTGTATCTGTCGGTTTGGCAAAGTTGTTTATATGTTTTGCAGGATGAGCTGCCTTCTCAGCAGTTCAATATGTGGGTGCGACCACTACAAGCAGAAAGTACCGAAGATACCTTGACCATCTATGCGCCAAATCGATTTGTTTTGGACTGGGTGAGAGAAAAGTATTTAAATCGCATCAGTGAGTTACTGACTGAGATCTGTGGCGATGAAGCGCCTGAGCTGCGATTTGATGTAGGTAGTAAACCGATTGGCGCAGTGAACAGTGCACCAACCTCAAGCGAGAGTAGTCAGAGTACGCAAACTGGTGCTGTGACTAAGCCGGCTGCCTCATCGGCGGGCGCGCCCAGCTCGGCTAAAGTAGAACCGGCCCCTAAGTCTGGGGTGAAGTCCAATATTAAAGAAAACTATACCTTCGATAACTTTGTTGAAGGTAAGTCGAATCAGCTTGCGAAGGCAGCTGCAACTCAGGTTGCCGACAACCCTGGTTCTGCGTTTAACCCTGTGTTTATTTATGGTGGAACAGGTTTAGGTAAAACCCACCTGTTACATGCAGTGGGCAACGGCATTATTGATAAAAAACCAGATGCCAAGATTGTCTACATGCATTCTGAGCGTTTCGTTCAGGACATGGTTAAGGCATTGCAGAACAATGCGATTGAAGAGTTTAAGCGTTATTACCGCAGTGTTGATGCGCTGATGATCGATGACATTCAGTTTTTTGCCAATAAAGAACGTTCACAGGAAGAGTTCTTTCATACCTTCAATGCATTACTGGAAGGCAATCAGCAGATCATTTTGACGTCGGACAGATATCCGAAAGAAATTGAGGGCGTTGAAGATCGTCTTAAGTCTCGATTTGGCTGGGGCCTGACGATTGCGATTGAGCCACCAGAGCTGGAAACGCGGGTTGCCATCCTGATGAAGAAAGCGCAGCAGAGTAATATCAATTTGCCTCACGAAGTGGCATTTTTCATTGCTAAGAAATTGCGCTCTAACGTCCGTGAATTAGAAGGGGCTTTAAACCGGGTGATTGCCAATGCCAACTTCACAGGCCGGCCGATTTCCATCGAGTTTGTAAAAGAAGCACTTCGTGACCTGCTGGCATTACAAGATAAGCTGGTGACCATCGACAATATTCAGCGTACCGTTGCCGAGTATTATCGTATTCGTGTTTCAGATTTGCTATCGAAACGTCGTAGTCGCTCGGTTGCCCGACCCAGGCAAGTTGCTATGGCGTTGTCTAAAGAACTGACTAACCACAGTTTGCCTGAGATTGGTGATGCTTTCGGCGGGCGTGATCACACCACTGTGTTGCATGCGTGTCGTAAAGTGAAAGCACTGCGTGACGAAAGTCACGAAGTAAAAGAAGATTATCAAAACCTGATCCGAACATTGTCGTCTTAAGGGCCTAGTATGCAAATTACGATTTCAAGAGAACAGTTTTTAAAACCCTTGATGCAGGTCTCGGGTGCCATTGAGCGAAAACACACACTACCGATTTTGTCCAATGTTCTGGTCGAAGTGAAAAACGGCGTGTTATCGATGACGGGCACAGACTTAGAGATTGAGCTGGTTGCGAATGTGACACTGGAAGAACAAGTTGCAGATGCTAGTATCACGTTGCCAGCAAAAAAGTTACTCGATATATGTAAGAGTCTGCCGGATGGGTCTTTGTTGCAACTGAGTAGTCAGGAGCATCAGTTATTACTGACGAGTGGCCAAAGTCGCTTTTCTTTGACGACCTTAGCGGCCGAAGATTTTCCAAACCTTGAACAGTGGGATGGCGAAGTTGAGTTTCAAATTACCCGCCTGGAATTGCGTCAGCTGTTAGAAGCGACTCACTTTTCGATGGCCAATCAGGACGTCCGTTATTATCTCAATGGGATGTCCTTTGAGGTGGATAATAGTGAGATTAAAACGGTTGCAACCGATGGGCACAGACTTGCGATTGCTCAGCATCAGCTTGGTGCGTCATTGAATACACAACGTCAGTTGATCATTCCGCGTAAGGGTGTGCAGGAGATCATGCGTTTGTTGCCAGCAGATGATGAGCCGCTGACCATTCAATTTGGCAGTAACCATATTCGTATTTTGGATCCTGAGTTTACTTTAACGAGTAAGCTGGTGGATGGACGGTTCCCGGATTATCGCCGAGTGTTACCACGTGGTGGTGATAAGCTGGTGAATGCGAACCGAGAATGGTTACGCAGTGCTTTCCAGCGCGTCTCTATTCTGTCGAATGAAAAGTTCCGTGGAGTCCGTCTGAACCTGTCGAATGGCATGTTAAAGATCAGTGCGAATAACCCCGAACAGGAGCAGGCAGAGGAAACCGTTGAGGTTGAATATCAGGGCGATGACCTGGAAATTGGCTTTAACGTCTCCTACTTGTTGGATGTACTCAACACACTAAAAACAGAAGATGTGCAGTTTACATTAGCAGATACCAATAGCAGTGCTCTGATCGAAGGGGCGAGCGACGACGCTGCAATGTATGTCGTTATGCCTATGCGCCTGTAGAAATTGGTGTGTACTCTTAAATGAGTTTGAATCAAATTAGCCTCAATAATTTTCGCAATATTGAGGCCCTTTCTTTTTCACCAAGCGAACAAATCAATATCATTTTAGGCGAGAACGGCAGTGGAAAAACCAGTCTGCTTGAAGCCATTTACTTCCTTTCTAATGGGCGTTCATTTAGAACGAACAAACATAAATTGATGATCCGTCATGAGCAGGATAAATGTATTGTTCATGGTAAAAAGCAACTTCATAGTTTGTCTATCCCCATAGGTATAAGCAAAAATTTACAGGGCGAAACACAGCTCAGGATCCAGGGGCAATCGAGTCGGAAAATCGCTGAGTTGGCGCAGATTCTGCCCACTCAGGTGATCACACCAGAGAGCTATGAATTGTTTTTTGGGGGACCAAAAGAACGTCGAAAATTTCTCGACCTTGGCGTGTTCCACGTGGAACATCAGTTTTATAGCGTCTGGAAAGACTTCAACAAAGTGCTTAAACAACGAAATGCTTTGCTGAAAACTAAACCTGCTCAGTACCAGCTTCAGATACGCACTTGGGACCGAGAATTTGTTCGTTTGGCTGAGCAAATAAATATGTTCAGAAAGGCGTATATAAGTAGGTTTGAGCGCCATTTTTTTGATAAGATAGGGGTGATAAGCCCCATCTTTAAAGGCCTTGAAATGCGCTATGACGCAGGCTGGAAAGGGGAACTGGCTGAGGTGCTAAACGCCCAACTGGAGCGGGATAGCAAGCTTGGCTATACAACTAAAGGGCCGCATAAAGCCGATTTTAACTTCTATGCTAATGGTCACGGCGTTGAAAATATACTGTCTCGGGGTCAGTTAAAGTTAACCCTCTATGCGCTAAAAATCGCACAGAATAACTTAATTGAGGCCGAGACCGAGAAGCAATCCATATTGCTGATCGACGATTTACCTTCGGAGTTGAGCCAGGAGACGATGCTGAGCATCGCGCATTTACTTGCAGAATGTCAGTCGCAGCTATTTATCACTGCGATAAACTCCGAAAGTATCCAGGCCATTGTGGAACCCATGAAACGAAATGTTGAGATGTTCCACGTGGAACATGGCCGCTTAATAACAAAATAATTGGAATACACCATGTCTGATAATTACGATTCATCGAGTATTAAAGTACTGAAGGGATTGGATGCAGTAAGGAAGCGTCCGGGAATGTATATCGGGGACACTGATGATGGTACTGGACTACATCACATGGTCTTCGAAGTCGTCGACAACTCTATTGATGAGGCGTTGGCAGGACACTGTGACGATATCTTCGTTACTATCCATACTGATGGCTCTGTGTCAGTTCGAGACAATGGCCGTGGTATCCCAACGGAACTGCACCCTGAAGAAGGGGTGTCAGCGGCAGAAGTCATCATGACCGTGCTACATGCTGGTGGTAAATTCGATGACAACTCTTATAAAGTATCAGGTGGCCTACACGGCGTAGGTGTTTCTGTTGTAAATGCACTATCAGAAAAACTACAACTAACAATTCGCCGTGATGGCAAAGTGCATCAGCAGAAATACACTATGGGTGTGCCAGATGCGCCACTGGGTGTGATTGGCGAAGCTGAGAGTACAGGAACTGAGCTGAGATTTTGGCCGAGTGCAGAGACTTTCTCTGATACCAACTTCCATTATGATATTTTGGCAAAACGACTGCGCGAACTATCTTTCCTGAACTCAGGGGTCAGTATTATCCTGAGTGATGAGCGTGAAGAGAACAAGCAAGACCACTTTAAGTACGAAGGTGGTATTCAGGCATTCGTAGAATACCTGAACCGTAAAAAAACGCCTGTTCATCAAAATGTATTCAACTTCACTTCAGAACGTGAAGACGGCATCAGTGTTGAAGTATCCATGCAGTGGAATGATGGATTCCAGGAAAATATCTACTGTTTTACTAACAACATTCCTCAGCGTGATGGCGGTACACACTTAGCGGGTTTCCGTAGTGCCTTGACTCGTACGCTAAACAACTACATGGAAAAAGAAGGCTTTAACAAGAAAGCTAAAACCGCAAGCAACGCGACAGGTGATGATGCGCGTGAAGGCTTAACGGCTGTCGTAAGTGTTAAAGTGCCGGATCCAAAGTTTTCGTCTCAGACTAAAGACAAGCTTGTTTCAAGTGAGGTGAAAGGTGCGGTTGAACAAGCAATGGCTGAAAAGCTAACTGAGTATCTACTAGAAAACCCGGGTGATGCTAAAACAGTTGTAAGCAAAATTATTGATGCAGCACGTGCTCGTGAAGCGGCACGTAAAGCCCGTGAAATGACTCGTCGTAAAGGCGCTATGGACTTAGCTGGTCTACCTGGCAAACTTGCTGACTGTCAGGAACGTGACCCGGCAGAATCTGAACTCTACATCGTGGAGGGTGACTCAGCAGGTGGATCGGCCAAGCAGGGCCGTAACCGTAAGAACCAGGCTATTTTGCCACTGAAAGGTAAAATTCTGAATGTTGAAAAGGCACGTTTCGATAAGATGCTGTCTTCGCAGGAAGTTGCCACACTGATCACTGCATTGGGTTGTGGTATTGGCCGTGACGAATACGATCCGGAAAAACTGCGTTATCACCGCATTATTATCATGACCGATGCGGACGTCGACGGCTCGCACATTCGCACACTGCTGTTGACCTTCTTCTATCGTCAAATGCCAGAGATCATCGAGCGTGGTTATGTATATATTGCTCAGCCGCCACTGTATAAAGTGAAAAAAGGCAAACAAGAGCGCTATATTAAAGACGACCACGGTCTGACAGACTACCTGACAACGTTAGCCTTGGATGGTGCCAGTATCTACTCGAGCGAGGGCGCTGAGGCCATTTCCGGTAATCGTCTTGAAAATATGGTTCATGATTATCAGAAAACCATTGACGTGATTGAACGTCTGACACGTAAGTACCCGCGTGCCATGATGTCTCGTCTGTTATACCAGAATGAGCTTAGTGAAGCAGACCTGAGTGATGAAGCGAAAGTTTCAAGCTGGGTTCAAGCGTTCGTTGCTGACCTGGACAAACATGATGAAGATGCCACTATCTACAATGCTGAAGTAAGCTATGATGATGAACGTCATATGTACTATCCGGTAGTTAATATTCGTCAGCACGGTGTGGATAAAGCCTATACACTGAACTACGACTTCATTACCTCGAAAGACTATGTTCGCATTGTGAATACAGGTAAGTCGGTTGCACACTTGATCAGTGAAACGGGTTATGTACAGCGCGGTGAAAAAACACAGCCGGTTGATACATTTGCTGAATCACTGGATTGGCTGATCTCAGAGTCTAAACGTGGCTTGTATACACAACGTTATAAAGGACTGGGTGAGATGAACCCAGACCAGCTTTGGGAAACCACAATGGATCCGGCGGCACGCCGTATGTTACGCGTGACCATCGAAGATGCCATTGCAGCTGACCAGTTGTTTGCAACCCTGATGGGTGATCAGGTAGAACCACGCCGCGATTTCATCGAACAAAACGCATTGCGCGTTGTGAACCTGGATGTATAAACAAGTTACTGCTTGTCGATAACTTCCAAAAAGCCACTCCACAGCGAGTGGCTTTTTCCGTTTCATACGCACACTTTGACCTTTTGTTTGATATTTGAAGCCCAGCCTTAGCCAGCAAACAGAGGGGGAGAAGCGCGGTTTTTTACGTGCTTTTTTAGTGATAACGCTTAAAACGGCGTGACGCTCGCGGTATACTGAGCATAATTTTCAGACATTATTAGCCCAGACTGGCCACTGTTTTGAGCACGCCACACTGGGTTCCATGTACCATACAAAAATAAGCCAACTATGCAAAAATACGATATCAAAACCTTCCAAGGGTTGATCCTGGCTTTACAGGACTATTGGGCACAGCAAGGCTGTGTTATTGCGCAACCACTGGATATGGAAGTGGGTGCGGGCACGTTTCATCCGCTGACTTTCCTTAAGTCGATTGGCCCGGAGCCAATGTCGAGCGCATATGTACAACCTTGTCGTCGTCCGACTGACGGTCGTTACGGTGAAAACCCAAACCGCCTGCAGCACTATTATCAATTTCAGGTGGTCTTGAAGCCATCGCCTGAAAATATTCAGGAGCTCTATCTGGGCTCACTGGAAGCACTTGGTATTGATACCCTGACTCATGAAGTGCGTTTCGTAGAAGATAACTGGGAATCACCGACGCTGGGTGCCTGGGGCCTTGGCTGGGAAGTCTGGTTGAATGGCATGGAAGTGACTCAGTTCACTTACTTCCAACAGGTGGGTGGTCTGGAATGCGCGCCGGTTACTGGTGAAATCACCTATGGCTTGGAACGTCTGGCAATGTATATACAAGGTGTGGACAGCATTTATGATCTGGTCTGGACCGATGGTCCTATGGGCCGAGTGACTTATGGCGATGTGTTCCATCAGAACGAAGTTGAACAGTCGACTTACAACTTTGAACATGCGGATGTTGACGCCTTGTTCAAGCAATTCGATCAGTGTGAACTGGAAAGCCAGAAGCTGATCGAAGCGGGACTGCCTTTACCAGCCTATGAGCAGGTAATGAAGGCATCGCATGCATTCAATCTGTTGGATGCCCGTCATGCGATTTCTGTAACAGAACGTCAGCGTTATATTCTACGCGTGCGTGCGCTGTCTAAGGCCTGTGCTCAGGCTTATTATGAGGCCCGTGAGGCACTCGGATTCCCGCTTTGTAAGGATTAATCATGACCACAGAAAATCTACTTGTTGAAATTGGTACTGAAGAGTTACCGCCAAAAGCCTTACGTAAGCTGGCAGAATCCTTTGCTGACAATATGCAGGCTGAGCTGACCGGCCTTGAGCTGGCATTTGAAGACATTAGCTGGTACGCGTCACCGCGTCGCTTGGGTTTAAAAGTAGCCAACTTGCAAACCCAGCAGCAGGACAAAGTGGTTGAGAAGCGTGGCCCGGCAACCAAAGCCGCCTTCGATGCAGACGGCAATCCGACTAAAGCAGCTATGGGCTGGGCACGTGGCTGTGGGATCGAGGTATCGGAAGCTGAAACACTGGAAACCGACAAGGGTGCCTGGTTGTTGCACCGCGCCACTGTCGCGGGCCAGCAGGCCAGCGCGTTGTTATCTGATGCCATTGCTAAGTCTCTGGCCAAGTTGCCGATCCCAAAACCTATGCGTTGGGGTGCTAACAAAACACAATTTATTCGTCCGGTTCACACTGTCGCTGCCTTACTGGGCGGTGAAATTGTGCAGGGCGAAGTCCTGGGCAAAGCCATTTCAAATCAGCTACAGGGCCACCGTTTTCACCACCCGGAACGTGTGAGCATCAATCATGCCGATGATGCATTTGATACGCTGAAAGGGGCCTATGTCATCGCTGACTATGAAGCACGTAAAACACTCATCCGTGAACAGATCAATGCAGAAGCAGACAAGCTGGGTGCGGTTGTCGCGATAGATGAAGATCTGCTGGAAGAAGTGACTGCCCTGGTAGAATGGCCGGTTACTCTGGTGGCTTCATTTGAGGAAGAGTTTCTGTCAGTCCCTGCTGAAGCGCTGATCTACACCATGAAAGACGACCAGAAGTACTTCCCGCTACTGGATAAGTCAGGTCAGCTAATCAACAAGTTCCTGTTTGTATCAAACATTGAAAGTAAAGATCCAAGTGTGGTCATCTCAGGTAATGAGAAAGTGGTTCGTCCTCGTCTGGCGGATGCACAGTTCTTCTTTGAAACGGATAAGAAGAAAACACTGGAAAGCCGTCTGGAATCATTGGGCACTGTGTTGTTCCAGAAACAGTTGGGCACATTGAAAGACAAGTCAGAGCGCATTGCCGCGTTGGCTGGTTTTATTGCTGAGCAATTGGGCTCAGATAAAGCGTTAGCAGAACGCGCAGGCCTGTTGAGTAAAACAGATCTGATGACTGAAATGGTCATGGAGTTTACCGATGTACAGGGTGTAATGGGTATGCATTACGCACGTATTGACGGTGAAGCAGAAGAGGTGGCTGTGGCGCAGAATGAGCAGTATATGCCGCGCTTTGCTGGCGATGCTTTGCCTTCAAACCCAATCAGCTGCGCAGTCGCACTGGCTGATAAGTTCGATACCCTGGTGGGGATCTTTGGTATTGGTCAGACGCCAAAAGGTGACAAAGACCCGTTTGCCCTGCGCCGTGCTGCCATTGGTGCATTACGCATCATGGTTGAGAAAGAGCTGGAGCTGGACATTCATGCGCTGGTCGAAAAGTCTCGCGCTTTGTTCGGCGACAAGCTGACCAACGACAATGTTGGCGAAGAGGTCTTTGAGTTCATGCTGGGCCGCTTCCGTGCCTGGTATCAGGATGAAGGCATTGCGGTCGATGTGATCCAGGCGGTATTGGCACGTCGTCCTTCTCAGCCGGTTGACTTTGATCGTCGTGTTAAAGCGGTGAGCCACTTCAGAACACTGGAGCAAGCAGAAGCACTAGCCGCAGCCAATAAGCGCGTTAACAATATTCTGGCGAAGAATAATGTCACCAGCGACGCTGAGGTGAATACTGCTTTGTTGTCTGAAGCGGCAGAGCAGCAGCTGGCCCGGGAAGTCGCGGCATTGACTGCCGAGCTGGCACCGGTTTATGCGCAAGGTGATTATCAGCAAGCACTGACCCGACTGGCAAGCCTGCGCGAAGCGGTCGATAACTTCTTTGATAATGTCATGGTGATGGCTGATGACGAAGCGGTTAAGCAAAACCGTCTGGCGTTACTCAGCCAGCTGAGCCGTTTGTTCCTCAATACGGCGGACATCTCTGTCTTGCAAAACTAAGACAGCCACGCTTAAAACAAGCCAGCCTTCGTGCTGGCTTTTATTTTTGTGATCGGGATTAACAATGAAACAGCACATCATTGCCTTGATAATGGCATTGGGGTTGAGTGCCTGTACGACGGCACCTCATCAGTCAACGAACAGTTCAAGTGAGCAGCAAGTCACAAGCAATGCGTCTCCAGCGATGGACAGACCTATGTATTTACGCGGCGACTTTACTTTGTGGGATGCCGACGAAGTCTACCGATTGACGCAGACCCAGACGGGACTGTACAGCGTTCGAGTCCGTTTTATGAGTCCGGGAAAACTGTACGAATTTAAAATTGCCGATGCGAAATGGACGCCTGGTTATAACTGCGGCTTTCGTTATGATGGCAAAGTAAGCCTGGGCAAGCCGGTGGTCGCAGACTGTGACACTGTGTACAACTACTTTGGTTTTATGCCAGACAGAAAAGGTTGGTACCGTATTTCACTGGATTTGAGAGGCGCCGTTCCACAAATCATAGTTCAGCGTGATTGCCGCGTTGGCTGGTTTTATTGCTGAGCAATTGGGCTCAGATAAAGCGTTAGCAGAACGCGCAGGCCTGTTGAGTAAAACAGATCTGATGACTGAAATGGTCATGGAGTTTACCGATGTACAGGGTGTAATGGGTATGCATTACGCACGTATTGACGGTGAAGCAGAAGAGGTGGCTGTGGCGCAGAATGAGCAGTATATGCCGCGCTTTGCTGGCGATGCTTTGCCTTCAAACCCAATCAGCTGCGCAGTCGCACTGGCTGATAAGTTCGATACCCTGGTGGGGATCTTTGGTATTGGTCAGACGCCAAAAGGTGACAAAGACCCGTTTGCCCTGCGCCGTGCTGCCATTGGTGCATTACGCATCATGGTTGAGAAAGAGCTGGAGCTGGACATTCATGCGCTGGTCGAAAAGTCTCGCGCTTTGTTCGGCGACAAGCTGACCAACGACAATGTTGGCGAAGAGGTCTTTGAGTTCATGCTGGGCCGCTTCCGTGCCTGGTATCAGGATGAAGGCATTGCGGTCGATGTGATCCAGGCGGTATTGGCACGTCGTCCTTCTCAGCCGGTTGACTTTGATCGTCGTGTTAAAGCGGTGAGCCACTTCAGAACACTGGAGCAAGCAGAAGCACTAGCCGCAGCCAATAAGCGCGTTAACAATATTCTGGCGAAGAATAATGTCACCAGCGACGCTGAGGTGAATACTGCTTTGTTGTCTGAAGCGGCAGAGCAGCAGCTGGCCCGGGAAGTCGCGGCATTGACTGCCGAGCTGGCACCGGTTTATGCGCAAGGTGATTATCAGCAAGCACTGACCCGACTGGCAAGCCTGCGCGAAGCGGTCGATAACTTCTTTGATAATGTCATGGTGATGGCTGATGACGAAGCGGTTAAGCAAAACCGTCTGGCGTTACTCAGCCAGCTGAGCCGTTTGTTCCTCAATACGGCGGACATCTCTGTCTTGCAAAACTAAGACAGCCACGCTTAAAACAAGCCAGCCTTCGTGCTGGCTTTTATTTTTGTGATCGGGATTAACAATGAAACAGCACATCATTGCCTTGATAATGGCATTGGGGTTGAGTGCCTGTACGACGGCACCTCATCAGTCAACGAACAGTTCAAGTGAGCAGCAAGTCACAAGCAATGCGTCTCCAGCGATGGACAGACCTATGTATTTACGCGGCGACTTTACTTTGTGGGATGCCGACGAAGTCTACCGATTGACGCAGACCCAGACGGGACTGTACAGCGTTCGAGTCCGTTTTATGAGTCCGGGAAAACTGTACGAATTTAAAATTGCCGATGCGAAATGGACGCCTGGTTATAACTGCGGCTTTCGTTATGATGGCAAAGTAAGCCTGGGCAAGCCGGTGGTCGCAGACTGTGACACTGTGTACAACTACTTTGGTTTTATGCCAGACAGAAAAGGTTGGTACCGTATTTCACTGGATTTGAGAGGCGCCGTTCCACAAATCATAGTTCAGCGTGATTAATACCAATTTCACTTAATACCTGGTCTATTTGAAGGAGCAAATAGGACGCTAACAGCGTTAAAAATTTCTCATTTAGAACAACTAAATAGCAAAATTTTTGCCTTGTTATCGACCCTATTTTCTCGCCTCAAAATAGATCACTTAATTAAGCAAATTGGTATAACCCAGGACGACACAAAACGAAGTGTGTCAGTTTTTTTGCTTGAATATTGTACTTTTTTGATTGTTTTGATATTGTGAACCTTGAGTTAAATAAAATAAACAAGGAAAAACAATGAAAATAAAACTAAATAAAAAAGCAGTTAAAAATCTGTCTGATAAGCAAGTTATTGGGCAGCAGGCGACTCCTGCGATCAATGGGGGTGGGGGTCCACAGCAAGAATTAGCGACCTGGCACCGTGGTTGGATCTCTTGCATTGAATGTCCAATCCTCGTGTAGTACAGGCATTGGTATAGCTGGTGGGATTATCTCACCAGCTTAAAAATCATTTCCCTTTCTTTACCAGGTAGCGGTAAGGGAGGTCATCCACTTCTTTGGCTACCAAAGTGTGATCCATAAACTCACAAAAACTGGGTATATCCCGGGTGGTGGATGGGTCGTCGGCCAGGATAAGCAAAGTTTCCCCTTCACGCATCTTCCTCACTTTGCCACGGATCATCATTACAGGCTCGGGACAACGCAAGCCAATCGCATCGAGAGTATGGTCAGTGTTGTCAAAGTTCATGGCGTGTCCCCGGAAAATAAAACGCCTATTCTAGCGCGCCTTGTATAACAAATAAATACTCGTGTGAAAGGTCGCGGTCTGGACATAAAAAAGGCAAGCTACAGTATGCAGCTTGCCTTGGTCACCAAGTTAAAATGGTTAGGGAATCGCGTTTTGGCTAGTCGTCAACGCGTTCAAACACGGTGGCGATACCCTGGCCCAGACCGATACACATGGTTGCCAGGCCATACTTCGCACCTTTGTCTTCCATAATATGGATTAAGGATGTGCTGATCCGTGAGCCTGAACAGCCCAGTGGGTGGCCCAGTGCAATCGCGCCGCCATTGAGGTTTACTTTCTCGTCAGCCACATCCAGTAAACCAAGGTCCTTCAGAACCGGCAATGATTGTGCAGCAAACGCTTCATTCAGCTCTGCCACATCAATGTCTTCAATGCTCAGGCCTGCCTGCTTCAGGGCTTTCTGACTGGCAGGAACCGGACCATAACCCATGATGGATGGATCGCAGCCTGCAACCGCCATTGACTTGATGCGTGCGCGGATCGGCAGCCCCAGTTCTTTGGCTTTTGACTCACTCATAACCAGCATGGCTGAAGCACCATCCGACAAAGCAGATGACGTACCTGCTGTGACTGTGCCCGAAGCCGGGTTGAATACCGGACGTAACTGGCTCAGGCCTTCCATGGTGGTTTCCGGGCGGATCACTTCGTCGTGTTCAACCAGTACCGGTGCACCATCGGCATCGTGACCTTCCATCGGTAAAATTTCACGAGCGAAACGGCCTTCGACCGTGGCTGCGTGAGCGCGCTGATGTGAGCGAACCGCAAAGGCATCTTGTTGCTCACGGTTAATACCGTGCAGGGTAGCCAGGTATTCCGCAGTCAGACCCATGACGCCTGCGGCTTGTGCAACCGAAGTCGACAGGCCCGGGTGGAAGTCATTACCGTGCGTCATCGGGACATGGCCCATGTGCTCCACACCACCGATCAGGTAAGTATCGCCAGCGCCAGTCATGATCGCGCGTGCAGCATCATGCAGTGCCTGCATGGAAGAGCCACATAAGCGATTTACCGTGACCGCAGGTACGGTATGTGGAATGCCGGCCAGCAGGGCGGCATTGCGGCCCACGTTGAAGCCTTGCTCCAGGGTTTGTTGTACACAACCCCAGTAAATGTCATCGATAGAGTCCGGTGCCACAGCCGGGTTGCGATCCAGCAAGCCTTTCATCAGGTGGGCACTCAGATCTTCAGCGCGTTTGTGTTTGAACACGCCAGCTTTGGAGCGGCCCATTGGCGTACGAATACAATCTACGATTACAGCCTGTTCCATGTTACTGACCCTCCACTTTGTAGAATACTTTACCGGCAGCTGCCCACTCACGGGTTTGCTCCGACACCTGATAGATTTCGCCTAACTGTGCGTATTTGTCGGCGATTTTCACGAACTCCGCCAGACCCAGTTGATCCAGATAACGGAATGCGCCACCCCGGAATGGTGGGAAGCCAATACCGTAGATCAGTGCCATATCGGCTTCTTGTGGTGAGGCAACGATGCCTTCTTGCAGACACAGCAACACTTCGTTGATCATCGGTACCATACAGCGCTCGATGATGGTTTGTTTGTCAAATTGTGCAGGTGCATCACAAATTTCGCTCAGCAGGGCAACGGCGTCGGCATCTTTGCTCTTCTTCAGGCGACCTTTGCGATCCGGTGCATACTGGTAGAAACCTTTCTGGTTTTTCTGTCCAAAGCGATTTGCGTTGGCCAGGTGGGCAACCGGATCTTTGTCCTGACGTGCCATGCGGGTTGGGAAACCATCCGCCATCACGCCGGTACAGTGATTGGCTGTGTCGATCCCAACAACGTCCAGCAGGTAAGCCGGACCCATCGGCCAGCCAAAGACATTTTCCATGACTTTGTCGACTTGTGTGAAGTCAGCACCTTCCACGACGAGCTGGCTGAAACCGGCAAAATAAGGGAACAAGACGCGATTCACGAAGAAGCCCGGACAGTCGTTCACAACGATTGGCGACTTGCCCAGCTTCAGTGCATAGTCGACAACAGCCGCAACGGTGTCATCTGAGGTTTTCGCGCCGCGAATAATCTCAACCAGCGGCATTTTTGGCACCGGGTTAAAGAAGTGCATACCACAGAAGTGCTCAGGACGCGCCAGTCCTTCTGCCAGTTCATCGATGCGAATGGTTGAAGTGTTCGAGGTCAGGATAGTGCCAGCGGGTAGTTGCTGTTCAAGGCCCGCCAGTACGGTTTTCTTGACTTGTGGGTTTTCGACAACCGCTTCAACGATGATGTCACTGCCTTCCAGGTCACGGTCATTCAGCGTCGGCTTGATCTGTGCCAGCGTGCCAACCATTTTGTCCAGCTTCATGTGACCACGCTCGACTTTTTTGCCCAGCAACTTAGCCGCTTCGCCCATGCCCAGGTCCAGCGCGCCCTGACTGATGTCTTTCATGACAATCGGTGTGCCTTTATACGCCGACTGGTAAGCGATACCGCCACCCATGATGCCAGCGCCCAGAACGGCTGCTTGCTTGATGTCAGTCTGGCTTTGTTTCGCCTGTTTCTTGGCAACGCTTTTGATGTACTGATCGGCCAGGAAGATCCCGGTTTGTGCCGCGGCTTCTGCGGTTTTAGCCAGTTTGGCGAAGCTTGCATTTTCGACTGCCATCGCTTCATCGCGACCCATATTGGCTGCAGCTTTGATGGTTTTAACCGCCATTACAGGTGCCGGGTAGTGGCCTTTGGTTTTGGCCATGACCATGCCTTCGGCCATCGCAAAGCTCATGCCTTGCTCAACGCGGTTCATTTTCAGCGGGTCGAGCTTGATTTGGCGTTTAGCGCGCCAGTCCAGCTTACCGGCAACGGCTTGCTCCATGGTACGCAGTGCGGCGTCCATCAGCTTATCCTGAGCGACGACGGCATCCACTGCACCGACTTTTAGCGCGTCAGCTGCGCGGTTTTCTTTACCTGTGGTGATCCAGGTCATCGCGTTGTCCGCACCAATAAGGCGTGGCAGACGTACGGTACCACCAAAGCCTGGCATAATGCCCAGCTTCACTTCTGGCAGGCCAATTTTTACGCTATCAGAAGCAATACGATAATCGGTAGCAAGTACCCACTCGCAACCACCGCCCAGTGCCAGACCATTGACCGCAGACAAGGTTGGGAAAGGTAAATCTTCTAGGGCATCAAATACGTCGGTGGCTGCTTTGATCCATTCAACCAGCTCGGCTTCCGGGCGGTCAAAGGTGGGCAGGAATTCGAAAATGTCGGCACCAACAATAAAGTGGTCTTTGTCGGAGCTAAAAATCAGGCCATCGATGTCATCACGTTGTGCCAGCTCTTTGAGCGCCGCATGACAATCTTGCAGGGTTTGCTGAGATAATTTGTTGACCGAACCTGGCAAACAAAACTTAAACTCAGCGATTTTGCCTTTGTAGAAATCCACAACAAAGGACTCGCGTTTCATTAACATACATGTTCTCCCGTGTTTTTACACTGGTACGATGAGTTGTCATTTCATTCAGTGTGGCGTCTTTAAAAGAAAATTGCAATGAAAAATTTACCGCAGGTTTACTGCAAAGGGTTAGGCACAATGCTAAGGTGGTTTGGCTGATTATTTTCCGGATGACAAGGTTTGTCCGGACGTTAAGCCTTGGGCAAGTTGTCACACAATAGTCTGGTGTCAAACACACGACTGTTTGGTGTGCACACAGTGCGCCCGGGCAGGGAACTCACAGAAAGGAAGGTGTTTTGGTGTGGGCCTTTTTTAGTTGCATTTTAGACACCCCAGAACATTGACTGCCAATCAAGAGAATGAAAGTTAAGCCTATGAAATTATGGTTTAGTCGTTTTGCTGTCACGTGCCTTGCAGTGTGCAGCGGGGCCTGGAGCCACCTGGGACAAGCTGCGGATCCGCATCAGGCGTTCAAAGACGCAGAGCGGGTGGCGTGGAGTGGCAATTATCGGGCCTTTAAAAAGTCGCTTGCCGAGCTCGATCATCCCCTTAAGCCATATGTTGAGGCAACCTTCTATAAACGCCATCCAAAACTCAAATATCAGGACGAGATAGGGCGCTTTTTGTCAATTTATGATCATACGCCACTGGACTGGATGGTACGAAAGAGCTGGTTGAATTATCTCAAGCGTCGCAATAAAAAAGCCCTCTTTATAGAACATTATCAGGACACCACCAATGCGGAGCTGAAATGTACCTACTTACAGTTCCAGCTGGACCTGGGCGCGCCAGAAAAAGCCATTTTGGATCAGGTGGAGCCATTGTGGGTTGTCGGTAAGTCTCAACCTAAAGCTTGCGACAAATTGTTTAGCCGCTGGCAAAAAGCCGGGTATCGGACACAAGCGCTGGTGTGGCAAAGGATCACGCACGCCGCGCAGGGCGGTCAGGCGTCGCTACTCAAGTATTTAAAAACCTTGTTGCCCCGCAAAGAAGCCTACTTGGCAGATCTCTATCTTAGCGTACGGCGCGATCCCAGCGCATCTGCTGGTCTTTACCGATATAAGCAGCGCTCTGCCAAAGAAGCAGAGATAGCCGTTTATGGTGTCCGACGTTTGATCTGGCGCGATCCTAAGTTGGCATTACGCGCCTGGGATAAATTGCAGGGCATGTTTACCTTTACGCAGGCACAACAGGACAGTGTGGCATATCGGTTTGCCTTGGCGCTGGCGTCCAAAGGTCATGAGCAGGCTAAGTTCTGGCTCAACAAAGTGCCTCAGGAGTTACAGGATAAGAAACTGCGTCAGTGGATGATGAGTAATATGCTTAAAGAGCAGGATTGGGAAGGGATAGCCGTGCTGTTTACGGGCATGGAAAATCTCAGTCATGGTCAGACATATTGGCTGGGCTATAGCTATGCCAAACGCAATCAGATGGAGAAAGCGCAAGCCTTGTGGCGACAAATTGCATCGAAGCGTGATTATTATGGCTTTCTTGCTGCTGCGCGCTTGGATCTGCCTGCGCAACTCAATGCTGAGCCGCTGAATGTGCCGCCGAGCATTGTGGCCAAGGTATCACAAGCGCCCGGCTTTAAAAGGGCGAAAGCACTCTATGAGCTGGAGCGTTTTACCGCAGCGCGGCGCGAGTGGAACTATTTAACCAATACCTCCAGCACCGCAGAAAAACTGGCGGCGTCGGTACTGGCGGCTGAACTCGATTGGTATGACAGCACCATTTATACGCTGGCACAGATCAAAGCCTGGAACTATGTAGACTTACGTTTTCCAATGGCATTTGATGATCTGTTTGTTCGCTATAGCGAACGCAATAAGGTTGATTTGGCGTGGAGCTTTGCCATCGCACGTAGAGAAAGTTCATTCGCGCCCGATGCTCGCTCCCATGCAGATGCATACGGTTTGATGCAGCTACTGCCCAGCACCGCGAAGTATGTGGCTAAGTCACGGGTATCGACACGTCAATTAATGAAACCGGCGACCAACATTCGTCTGGGTACCGATTATCTCGATTACCTAAAAGGCAAGAATAAAGGCAATGAGATCCTGGCCACAGCCTCTTACAATGCCGGCTTTCATCGTGTGAAGCGCTGGATCCCGCGAGAGGCCATGCCTGCGGAGTTATGGATCGAATTGATCCCTTATCGGGAAACCCGTGACTATGTCAAAAATGTCATGGCGTATCGCCAGGTTTATCACACCAAGTTAGGTCGTGAGGGGAACATTCTGGCTGGCATTCTCGATATGCAGATTGGCGGTAAGTAAAGCGTATAACCTATTCAGTTGTCGGTTTGTCTCGCGATAGCGAGGCTGACCGCGGCCGGCTTTACTTCTTTAAACCTGTGGCGCTATGTTAGACTCAGTGACAAGCGAATTAAATAAAATGGGTACACCAATGGAACAATTAGCAAATTTGTATGCCGAGCATATCGCAACGCTGCAACAGCGTACGAAGACCATAATTGAACGTGAGAATCTGGATGGGCTCGTTATCCACTCCGGACAGGCCAAGCGTCAGTTTCTGGATGACATGTATTATCCGTTCAAGGTGAACCCGCAATTCAAGGCGTGGTTACCGGTCATCGATAATCCGCACTGTTGGCTGGTCGTGAATGGCACTGATAAGCCTAAATTGATTTTCTATCGCCCAGTGGATTTCTGGCACAAAGTACCGGATGAGCCCAATGACTATTGGGCTGACTATTTTGACATTCAACTGCTGATTCAGCCCGATCAGGTTGAACAATACTTACCGTACGACAAAGCAAACCTGGCTTATATTGGTGAGTATCTTGAGGTGGCACAGGCACTTGGATTTACGCAGGTGAACCCGGAGCCGGTGATGAACTATTTGCACTTCCACCGCGCTTACAAGACCCACTATGAACTTACTTGTTTACGCGAAGCAAATCGCCTGGCAGTGCTGGGCCACAAAGCCGCGCGCGATGCCTTTTATGCCAAAGAGTCGGAGTACGGTATTCAGCAGGCCTATTTGCAAGCCACTGAGCACATGGAAAATGACACGCCGTATGGCAATATTGTGGCGTTAAACGAAAATTGTGCGATCCTGCATTACACGCATTTTGAGCGTCGTGCGCCGCAGCAGCACTTATCCTTCCTGATTGATGCTGGGGCTAACTTCAATGGTTACGCATCCGATATTACGCGTACTTATGATTTTGCGCGTCAGGGAGAATTTTCTGATCTTATCCAGGTGATGAATACTCATCAGATTGAATTAGGTCAGGGATTACAACCGGGTAAGCTATACGGCGAGTTGCACCTGGACTGCCACAAGCGCATTGCTCAGGTGCTGGTGGATTTTGATCTGGTGCGTGGTCTGAGCGTTGATGGGATCCTGGCGCAGGGCATTACATCGACGTTCTTCCCGCATGGTCTGGGCCACCACCTGGGCTTGCAGGTCCATGACATGGGCGGTTTTATGGCGGATGAGCTGGGGACGCATCAGGCACCACCTGAAGGCCATCCGTTCTTGCGCTGTACGCGTAAGATTGAAGCTGGTCAGGTATTTACCATTGAACCTGGTTTGTATTTTATTGATTCTCTTTTGGGTGATCTGGCGCAAACGGACAACAAACAGTACATTAACTGGGATAAAGTGGACGCATTCAAGCCATACGGCGGGATCCGCATTGAAGATAATATCATTGTCCATGATGACCGCCTGGAGAATATGACCCGGGATCTGGCGCTGGATTAACCCAGCGTCCGGGTTAACTGTGTTAAACTGGGAGCCTTGTGCTCCCCGTGTTGTTTTGTTGAATTCCCATGTCTGAATACGCCATTCCAAGCAGTACCATTTCACATCACGAAGAAATTAAGAAAAGCACGTTTATCGTGCACATTGCCCATACGCCCACTCTAGAGGATGCCAAGGCATTTATCCGCGCGATTAACGAGCAATATCCGGATGCCCGGCATAATTGCTGGGCTCATATTGCCGGTGCACCGGGTGGCAGCCATGTGCTGGGCTTTTCAGATGATGGGGAGCCCAATGGCACGGCCGGTAAACCAATGTTAAATGTGTTGCTGGGCTCCGGACTCGGAGAGATCACCGCCGTGACTACGCGTTATTTCGGGGGTATCAAGCTTGGTACGGGTGGACTGGTACACCAAGTTAGGTCGTGAGGGGAACATTCTGGCTGGCATTCTCGATATGCAGATTGGCGGTAAGTAAAGCGTATAACCTATTCAGTTGTCGGTTTGTCTCGCGATAGCGAGGCTGACCGCGGCCGGCTTTACTTCTTTAAACCTGTGGCGCTATGTTAGACTCAGTGACAAGCGAATTAAATAAAATGGGTACACCAATGGAACAATTAGCAAATTTGTATGCCGAGCATATCGCAACGCTGCAACAGCGTACGAAGACCATAATTGAACGTGAGAATCTGGATGGGCTCGTTATCCACTCCGGACAGGCCAAGCGTCAGTTTCTGGATGACATGTATTATCCGTTCAAGGTGAACCCGCAATTCAAGGCGTGGTTACCGGTCATCGATAATCCGCACTGTTGGCTGGTCGTGAATGGCACTGATAAGCCTAAATTGATTTTCTATCGCCCAGTGGATTTCTGGCACAAAGTACCGGATGAGCCCAATGACTATTGGGCTGACTATTTTGACATTCAACTGCTGATTCAGCCCGATCAGGTTGAACAATACTTACCGTACGACAAAGCAAACCTGGCTTATATTGGTGAGTATCTTGAGGTGGCACAGGCACTTGGATTTACGCAGGTGAACCCGGAGCCGGTGATGAACTATTTGCACTTCCACCGCGCTTACAAGACCCACTATGAACTTACTTGTTTACGCGAAGCAAATCGCCTGGCAGTGCTGGGCCACAAAGCCGCGCGCGATGCCTTTTATGCCAAAGAGTCGGAGTACGGTATTCAGCAGGCCTATTTGCAAGCCACTGAGCACATGGAAAATGACACGCCGTATGGCAATATTGTGGCGTTAAACGAAAATTGTGCGATCCTGCATTACACGCATTTTGAGCGTCGTGCGCCGCAGCAGCACTTATCCTTCCTGATTGATGCTGGGGCTAACTTCAATGGTTACGCATCCGATATTACGCGTACTTATGATTTTGCGCGTCAGGGAGAATTTTCTGATCTTATCCAGGTGATGAATACTCATCAGATTGAATTAGGTCAGGGATTACAACCGGGTAAGCTATACGGCGAGTTGCACCTGGACTGCCACAAGCGCATTGCTCAGGTGCTGGTGGATTTTGATCTGGTGCGTGGTCTGAGCGTTGATGGGATCCTGGCGCAGGGCATTACATCGACGTTCTTCCCGCATGGTCTGGGCCACCACCTGGGCTTGCAGGTCCATGACATGGGCGGTTTTATGGCGGATGAGCTGGGGACGCATCAGGCACCACCTGAAGGCCATCCGTTCTTGCGCTGTACGCGTAAGATTGAAGCTGGTCAGGTATTTACCATTGAACCTGGTTTGTATTTTATTGATTCTCTTTTGGGTGATCTGGCGCAAACGGACAACAAACAGTACATTAACTGGGATAAAGTGGACGCATTCAAGCCATACGGCGGGATCCGCATTGAAGATAATATCATTGTCCATGATGACCGCCTGGAGAATATGACCCGGGATCTGGCGCTGGATTAACCCAGCGTCCGGGTTAACTGTGTTAAACTGGGAGCCTTGTGCTCCCCGTGTTGTTTTGTTGAATTCCCATGTCTGAATACGCCATTCCAAGCAGTACCATTTCACATCACGAAGAAATTAAGAAAAGCACGTTTATCGTGCACATTGCCCATACGCCCACTCTAGAGGATGCCAAGGCATTTATCCGCGCGATTAACGAGCAATATCCGGATGCCCGGCATAATTGCTGGGCTCATATTGCCGGTGCACCGGGTGGCAGCCATGTGCTGGGCTTTTCAGATGATGGGGAGCCCAATGGCACGGCCGGTAAACCAATGTTAAATGTGTTGCTGGGCTCCGGACTCGGAGAGATCACCGCCGTGACTACGCGTTATTTCGGGGGTATCAAGCTTGGTACGGGTGGACTGGTACGCGCTTATGGCGGGACACTTAACAATGCGCTGGACACACTGCCGACTCAAATTAAGATCCCCGCCACGACCTTAGTGGGTGACTCTGACTATGGCCTGCAGGGAAGTATAGAGCAGCACCTTAATAGCCAGTACACCGTACTCAACATAGATAAGCAGTATGGCGCATCTATCTCCTGGGAGATTGAACTGGATAGTCGTGAAGCAAAAACAGCGATTGCGTCGGTGCATGATCTGACGCATGGTGCCGTGTCACTGAGACTCAAAGCGTCCTGAGACGGGTTTCGCGGTTTACTAACTGAGTGATGTATTAGACAATCAGGTGTAATTACAATAACTCGCGAATCGCGCCATGCAATTTCGTACCATTATAAAGATACTCGGACAGCTTGTAGCGCTCTTTAGTCTGACTATGGTGCCACCGGCTCTGGTGTCTTTAATCTATAAGGACGGCGGTGGTGTGCCGTTTGTCCTGGCATTTATCTTTAGCGTGCTGATTGGCCTGATGGCCTACTACCCAAACCGCAAAGAGCAGGGCGATCTGAAAGCCAGAGAGGGCTTCCTGATCGTGGTCTTGTTCTGGCTGGTACTGGGGGCTTTTGCGGCTGTGCCGCTGATCTTCTTAAGTGAACCCAATCTGTCGTTTGCCGATGCGGTTTTTGAGGCCTTTTCTGGCCTGACAACCACAGGGGCAACGGTATTGACGGGCATTGAATACTTGCCCAAATCTGTCCTTTTTTATCGTCAGCAATTGCAATGGCTTGGTGGTATGGGGATCATTGTTTTGGCCGTTGCGGTATTGCCAATGCTAGGCGTTGGTGGCATGCAGCTATACCGGGCCGAGACACCTGGCCCGGTTAAGGACTCGAAAATGACCCCCCGGATAGCCGATACCGCCAAGCATTTATGGTATATCTATGTGACTTTGACACTGGCCTGTACGCTGGCTTATGCCTGGGCCGGGATGAGCTGGTTCGATGCTATCTGTCATGCGTTTGCGACGATTGCCATTGGCGGGTTCTCGACCTATGACGCCTCAATCGGTCACTTTGACAGCCCGATGATCAATGCCATTTGTGTGTTCTTCCTGCTCATTGCCGCCGCCAACTTTTCACTGCATTATGCCGCCGTGGCGGGCCGTAACATTAAAGTTTACTTCAGAGACCCTGAGCTCAAGGTCTTTCTGTTTATTCAGCTTGCGCTGGTGGTGTTATGTTTTGCGGTGCTGTCGTCTAAGCAGGTATACAGTAATGGTGACGAAACGCTGGATCATGCACTGTTTCAGGCGGTCTCTATCAGTACCACCGCGGGCTTTGCCACAGACAGCTTTGCGGCCTGGCCTTTATTCCTGCCTATTTTGCTGATCTTTTCCAGTTTCATTGGGGGATGTGCAGGGTCAACCGGTGGCGGCATGAAAGTGGTGCGAGTTTTCCTGCTTTATTTACAGGGGATCCGGGAGCTAAATCGTCTGGTGCACCCTCGTGCCATATATTCCATTAAGCTGGGGCGTAAGGCACTACCTGATAAAGTAGTCGAAGCCGTATGGGGATTTTTCTCGGCCTATGCCCTGGTCTTTGTGATCATCATGATTGCCTTGCTGGGTACCGGACTGGACAACATCACGGCGTTCTCAGCAACCGCGGCATGTTTAAATAACCTTGGCCCGGGATTGGGTGATGTTGCGGCTCATTATGGGGATATCCCCGACTCAGCGAAATGGATTTTAACCTTGGCCATGGTATTCGGCCGTCTCGAAATTTTCACCCTGTTAGTACTGTTCACCCCCACGTTCTGGCGTGGGTGAGGCCAGACCGATATGCCAGTGGCATATCGCAGCTGGCCGAACGCGAGTCCGGGGGCGCCGAGCCTTGGATGGTCGAGCCGGAATACACCGCCATGGATGGCTTTCTGCACCAATCTAAACTGGTTGGCCGAACGCGAGGTCGGGGGCGCCGAGCTGTGGATGGCTATACCGGGCCGAGACACCTGGCCCGGTTAAGGACTCGAAAATGACCCCCCGGATAGCCGATACCGCCAAGCATTTATGGTATATCTATGTGACTTTGACACTGGCCTGTACGCTGGCTTATGCCTGGGCCGGGATGAGCTGGTTCGATGCTATCTGTCATGCGTTTGCGACGATTGCCATTGGCGGGTTCTCGACCTATGACGCCTCAATCGGTCACTTTGACAGCCCGATGATCAATGCCATTTGTGTGTTCTTCCTGCTCATTGCCGCCGCCAACTTTTCACTGCATTATGCCGCCGTGGCGGGCCGTAACATTAAAGTTTACTTCAGAGACCCTGAGCTCAAGGTCTTTCTGTTTATTCAGCTTGCGCTGGTGGTGTTATGTTTTGCGGTGCTGTCGTCTAAGCAGGTATACAGTAATGGTGACGAAACGCTGGATCATGCACTGTTTCAGGCGGTCTCTATCAGTACCACCGCGGGCTTTGCCACAGACAGCTTTGCGGCCTGGCCTTTATTCCTGCCTATTTTGCTGATCTTTTCCAGTTTCATTGGGGGATGTGCAGGGTCAACCGGTGGCGGCATGAAAGTGGTGCGAGTTTTCCTGCTTTATTTACAGGGGATCCGGGAGCTAAATCGTCTGGTGCACCCTCGTGCCATATATTCCATTAAGCTGGGGCGTAAGGCACTACCTGATAAAGTAGTCGAAGCCGTATGGGGATTTTTCTCGGCCTATGCCCTGGTCTTTGTGATCATCATGATTGCCTTGCTGGGTACCGGACTGGACAACATCACGGCGTTCTCAGCAACCGCGGCATGTTTAAATAACCTTGGCCCGGGATTGGGTGATGTTGCGGCTCATTATGGGGATATCCCCGACTCAGCGAAATGGATTTTAACCTTGGCCATGGTATTCGGCCGTCTCGAAATTTTCACCCTGTTAGTACTGTTCACCCCCACGTTCTGGCGTGGGTGAGGCCAGACCGATATGCCAGTGGCATATCGCAGCTGGCCGAACGCGAGTCCGGGGGCGCCGAGCCTTGGATGGTCGAGCCGGAATACACCGCCATGGAGGGCTTTCTGCACGAATCTCAGTTGGATGGCCGAGCCGGAATATACCGCCATGGATGGCTTTCTGCACCAATCTAAACTGGCTGGCCGAACGCGAGTCCGGGGGCACCGAGCCTTGGATGGTCGAGCCGGAATACACCGCCATGGAGGGCTTTCTGCACGAATCTCAGTTGGATGGCCGAGCCGGAATATACCGCCATGGATGGCTTTCTGCACCAATCTAAACTGGCTGGCAGAACGCGAGGCCGGGGGCGCCGAGCCTTGGATAGTCGAGCTTGAATACACCGCCATGGAAGGCTTTCTGTACTAATCTCAGTTGGCTGGCCGAACGCGAGGCGAAGGGCCCAAAGTGTCGACGAGTCAGCTTGTTTCATCACCTATCCAAAAAGACCGGTCTGACTCTTTCGTTGCTGTCACAGAGTAAGACCAGTCTGTTGCTCAGCATGCTCCCAAAGCAAATCTAAATGACCTAATAAAGGTATGTTTGTAAATTTTTTAATATTTATTTTTCTGACCTTTACATTTCGAAATAATTACAATTCTATTTAAATCATGTGGATAGTGTGGTTTTTGAAAAGTTGTGTGTTAGTCAAATTAACGCTGGTTAAAAAAATATATCAAAAAACGCAAAAAATGCATTTTTTCATTAGCGGCGGTGTCATATTTGTATCGTCAGGGTTAACTCCCTACTTTTTTTAAGTTACCCACACCGGACAGTGGGTGTTGCCAGAAAACAAAACTATGAGGAATGGCCGAGATGTTTGCCATGTCACATCAAAATAAACATAAAGCAATTCAAGCAGGGATGATCAGCCAGGTAAACCTGTCTGACGGCGCCAGTGACTTAACTGAATGTGTGGCTCAGCTTAACCAGTATATGAGTGGAACCGGGTGCTTACAGTATGATAGTTGCCTGCCATCTTCTCACGGAAGTGTCCCACTACAGCGTGACGATGGCGTCGAAGCCGGTGAGTGCGTGATCGGTATTATTTCAGAAAATGCATTGTGGCAAACACGTACTTTGCCTCCTCTGGTGCTTAAAGAACACACTGGACGGCTAACACACACGGATCATGAGCACATGCTGGGTATTACCTTTATTACAAAACGTAATGGTGAACCTATGCTGTTCTTTACCGAGCATTATGAACAACACCTGGCTCTGAGTACGCTCGAAGTACAAAGCCGTATGATGACGCTCAGAGATGCAGCAATTTTGCTGAAAGGATATTTATAACAAGGGTAACCCTGTTCCTGTAATGGGTTTTTCACCATTATAATAATTGTATTTTGCTGCTACACTATCAGCAGAGTAGTTAGCAGGGTTACAAGATGTTAAAGCGTAAAACGCAACGGAGCAGGAAGCACTTAACGCAGATCCCCGCAGGCAGCTTGATTGATATCGAAATTGTCATGCCAGCCAGCCGGAAACGCGTCCGTACTGAGTTTATCGGGGTGCTTGAAGATCAGTATATTATTTTAAATTATCCCAACCCTAAGCGACTCGGCGCGGCGGCTGATTATGTGAAGACGGGGACGGAGATCATTGTCCGGGCCCTGCCTGAAGATAGCAATGGGCAGATCATTGCTTTCAAAGAGACCATTAAAGCCATTAGTAATCACCCCGCGCGGCTTATTTTTCTTTACTATCCCCATGAAGTACAAACCTATCAGCTACGCGCTCAAACCCGCGTACCAGCGTTAATCCCTGCCATTTTGCAGTTGCCCGATTACAATGAAGTGGGCGTGATCAAAGACATTTCGTTGTCGGGTATGATGTTTGATATTCAAAAAGAACACCTGCCTGATGATCTGGAATCAGAAAACTGTGAAGTATTGATTGAAGGTAAAGACGACAATGCGTCTGCTATTAAAGGCAAAGTGTGCCGTATTATCGAAAGTGCAGAGGGCAATGTGTCTTTGGGGATCCAGGTCGTGGGCCCGGATACGACCATCAAAGCGGTATTAAAAGACTACCTGATAGATTTGTCTATTCTCTCTGAAGAAGACGAGCACTAGCTGACCAAACCAGTTGGTCAGCCAGGGCCTGAGCATTACACAAACAGTGCACTGACCTGGAAGAGCTTTTCAACCACACCAATTTGTTTTTTGTCGATCAGGAACATGATGACATGGTCTCCTGAGAGGATGATGGTGTCATCGTGGGCTATCAGTACTTCGTCGTCACGAACTATGGCACCAATGGTGGTGCCTGCTGGTAACTTGATGTCCCGAATGGCGCGGCCAACCACTTTTGAGGTGTTCTCGTCGCCGTGTGCAACGGCTTCAATGGCTTCTGCAGCGCCCTTACGAAGTGAGTAAACGTTTACTATATCACCACGTCTAACGTGGGTAAGCAGAGCTGAAATGGTCGCTTGTTGAGGTGAAATCGCAATGTCGATTTCTCCCCCCTGTACCAGGTCAACGTACGCGCCTCGCTGGATAAGCACCATGGTTTTCTGCGCGCCCATGCGTTTGGCGAGCATGGCAGCCATGATGTTGGCTTCATCGTCGTTGGTGACCGCAATGAACACATCAACCTGTTCAATATGTTCTTCGGACAGCAGTTCCTGATCAGATGCATCGCCACAAAAGACCACGGTGTTGTCGAGCATTTCAGACAAGGACGATGCCCGGTCATGATTACGCTCGATGAGTTTAACACTGTGATTTTTTTCGAGTGATCTGGCCAGGCCAGCACCGATATTACCGCCACCGGCGATCATTATTTTACGATAAGACCGTTCGAGCTTTTGCAGCTCGTTCATGACCGCACGGATATGTTTAGTCGCCGCAATGAAGAACACTTCGTCGTCAGCTTCTATGACAGTGGTGCCCAGTGGCTTAATGGCTTTGCCCTGGCGGTAGATGGCTGCGACTCGGGTATCTACATTGGGGATATGCTCCTTCAGTGCAGACAGCGCATAGCCAACCAGCAGACCACCATAGTAAGCTTTAACGGCCACCAGAGATAACATCCCTTCGGCAAATTGCAGCACCTGCAATGCGCCAGGGTAATCGATCAGGCGGCGAATATAACGGGTAACCAGTTGCTCCGGCGCTATATAGTGATCAACCGGCAAGTCATCGTTATGAAATAACTTTTCCCGATATTTTAGATATTGCTCAGAGCGGATCCGGGCAATTTTAGTAGGCGTATTAAAAATACTATAAGCCACCTGACAGGCGATCATATTCACCTCATCCGAACTGGTCACCGCAATGACCATATCGGCATCTTCGGCACCGGCTTGTCTGAGCACATCTGGGTGGGCACTGTGCCCAGTTACGCCTTGCAGATCATACTTGTCCTGCAATTCCCTTAATCGTTCTCCGTCAATGTCGACAACGGTAATTTCATTCTGTTCGCCGACCAGGTTTTCGGCCAGTGTACCGCCGACTTGTCCGGCACCTAAGATTATGATTTTCATACGTTAGTTAAGCGCTATTATTGTTTTTCCAGCCGTGCGTAATAAAAGCCATCAGTATGACCTGGCAGCAGTTGCAAGCCAGGAGCATCTGGCGTGTCCCGTTCATGCAATGGCGTGAGTTGAGCATCCGCAGTGCGTGATAAAAACGCGGCTACTTGTTCAGCATTTTCCTGAGGCAAAACGGAGCACGTGGCATACACTAAGGTACCGCCGGGCTTAAGTAATGGCCAGATTGCATCCAGAATACGGGCTTGTAAAGTGGCTAGCTCATCAATGTCGGTGGCGCGACGCAACCATTTGATGTCCGGGTGTCGACGGATCACGCCGGTTGCCGAGCAGGGCACATCTAATAAAATGCGATCGAACTGTTCACCTTGCCACCAGGCATCTGGTGTGGCCGCATCGGCTTCAAGGCACTGCGCACTGAGATGCAGGCGCTGCAGGTTCTCGTCAACGCGTTTCAGGCGCTCACCATCCGCATCCAGAGCAATCACATTGGCATCGGCTAATTCGAGAATATGACAGGTTTTACCACCTGGTGCGGCACAGGCGTCCAGGATATGCTCGCCGTCTTGTGGCGCGAGCAAGCGAGCGGCCATTTGTGCTGCGGCATCTTGCACTGAGCTGGCACCCTGAGCAAACGCGGGCAATTGTTGAACATCAACAGGCTTGGTCAGCAAAATGCCATCTGCAAAGTCCGCATCCAGGGTATGGGCAATGCCTTGTGCATCAAGGCGCTCAGCATAGTCCGCTGTGGTTGATTGACGTTGGTTAACGCGTAGCCACATAGGTGCTTGTTGCTGATTGGCCGTTAAAATTGCTTCCCACTGCTCTGGGTAAGCGGCTTGCAGCTTTTTGATGAACCAGCCTGGGTGATTGTACTTACAGACAGGAATTGCATTGGCACTGGCTTCTAAGGTGTCCTGAGCTCGCTGAAAGTTACGTAATACCGCGTTGATCAGCCCTTTCAAGCCAGGCGCTTGCAGCTTGTTAGCTGCATTGACGGTTTCGGCCACTGCGGCGTGAGCAGGCACGCGCATATGTTGCAGTTGGTAGATTCCGACATACAACAAAAACTGAAATACCCGGTTTTTGCCCTTGAGTGGCTGTTCCAGCAATTGCTGACAATAGTGCTCCAGACTGGGCAGGTGGCGTAATACGCCGTAGCAGATCTGTTGTAACAGGGCACGATCTTTCACTGGTAGCTGACGGCTGGCATAAGGCAGTTGGGCTGTGAGGGACTGGCCTTTATCAACGACCTGAAACAGAGTTTGCGCGGCGAGCGCGCGTACATTGGCCATCAGGCACCCACCTGGCTACCAGGCGTGACCCAGTCGCTGCGACCATTCAGGAAGTCTTGCGCCGACATGGGCTTTTTACCTTGCGGCTGGAGCTGAGTGATGGTCAGTGCTTGTTCACCACAGGCGATGGTGATCCCGCCTTTGTCTGCGCTGAGTACTTGTCCGGGTGTGCCTTGCTGAGAGACAACTTTGGCTTGCCAAATTTTAACTGTCTGGCCTTGCATCTGGGTGTAGCATACTGGCCAGGGATTAAAGGCGCGAATGTTACGCTCAATTTGCTGCGCATCTTGTTGCCAGTCAATATTGGCTTCTTCTTTCGAGAGCTTTTTGGCGTAGTTGGCCTGGGCATCATCCTGTGGCTCGGCGTTAAGCGCGCCAGCTGCCAGTTTATCTAATGTGGCAACCAGCGCATCCGGTCCGAGCTCGGCCAGTTTGTTATACAGGCTGGCACTGGTTTCGTCTTCATCAATTGGGCAGGTAGCAATATGCAGCATGTCGCCGGTATCCAGACCTTCATCCATTTGCATAATGGTCACGCCGGTTTCTTTATCGCCTGCCCAGATAGCACGTTGGATTGGGGCTGCACCGCGCCAGCGCGGCAGAATTGAACCATGGACATTCAGACAACCCAGACGGGGTGTGTCCAGAATGGCTTTAGGCAACAGCAGACCATACGCCACCACCACCATCACGTCGGCATTTAGTGCAGCAAGTTCAGCTTGTGCATCGTCAGACTTGAGTGAGTGGGGTTGGTAAACGGGCAGATCGTGTTCCAGTGCCAGGGTTTTCACTTCGCTGGCTTTAAGTTTTTTACCGCGGCCGGCTGGGCGGTCTGGTTGGCTGTATACAGCGACAACGTCATGATGTGATGCGATCAGCGCTGCCAAATGCTTGGCAGCAAAATCCGGGGTGCCCGCAAAGACAATACGCAGAGATTTGCTCACTTGAGGTTCCAGTTAGGTAGTATATTGATAGTCGGTAACGACACGCTTAAGCGCGTGCCGCTAGTTTGGCTTCTTTTTCGATTTTTTTGCGGATCCGCTGACGCTTCAGCGGCGACAAGTAATCGATGAACAACTTGCCCTGCAGGTGGTCCAGCTCGTGTTGCACACACACGGCCAGTAAGCCATCGGCGTCAAACTCGTAGCTTTCGCCATGCTCGTTGAGTGCTTTAACCGTCACCGTTTCTGCGCGATCCACTTTGGCGTAGGAGTAAGGCACTGATAAACAGCCTTCTTCACTGATGGTAGAGCCATCTTTTGCGATGATTTCCGGGTTGATCAACACGCGCGGTTCGTCGCGTTCTTCTGAGACATCGATCACCACAATACGCTGATGAATGTCTACCTGCGTAGCAGCAAGGCCAATACCATTTTCTTCATACATAGTTTCCAACATGTCTGCGACGATCTGACGGATCTCGTCATTTACTTCGGCAACTGGTTTTGCAACCGTGCGCAAACGTTCATCTGGAAAACTCAGTACTGCTAACTTAGCCATAGATACCTTTTACACTTGAATTAAATGGGGTAATGTATGCTCTTATTTTAGCCATTCACGTTCCCCTTTAACAGGTTTTGGTGGATAATATCGAAAAATAACTCAAGGAAGCCTGCATGAAATCTCATATTGCCGCCCTTTTGCTGGCAACGAGTGCTGTTTTTCCTGCCCTAGCGCAAACGCTGGCGGTAAAAACCAGTGCGCCCGAGCGTTATGTTGTTAAGAAAGGGGATACCCTGTGGGATATTTCTAGTCTGTATCTGAACAGTCCCTGGAAGTGGCCTGCACTATGGCAGTGGAATCCCCAGATCAATAACCCGCATCTGATTTATCCGGGGGATGTGTTATCGCTTCATTACGACAGCGAGGGCAACCCGCGTCTGAGCCTGGCCAAAGGGGTACGTCGGTTATCACCCCAGGTTCGTGTTGTCAGCGATAAAAATCAGGCAATACCCACCTTACCATTGGCGGTTATGGAACCGTTTATGCGTTTTGAGCAAGCAATGGCTGAGGGCGATTTTGCGCAATTGCCTATGGTGCTGGGCTCAAACTTTAATTATAGAATGAACATTGAAGGTCACCTTTTGTATGTAAAAGGGGATCTGCCTCGGGGTGGCAACTACGGCATCTACCGCAAAGGAGATGCTTACCGGGATCCGGATAACGGCGCGATACTAGCCTATGAGTCGGTGCTGGTGGGGACTGGCCGGGTGGTAAGGACGGGTAACATTGAAGCAGGTCAGCCAAGTACAGTTAAAATAGAATCCGTGCGCCGGGAAGTGAAACCCAGTGATGTGTTGATGCCGATCTCCAGCGGGCAAAGCTATTCAGCTAACTTTAAAATGACTCAACCTGTTCAGGCCATTTCTGGCAACATCATTGCCAGCAGTAATAAACTGCGCGAATTCAGCACCATGGCGGTGGTGGTTATCGACTTAGGTCGTAAAGATGACCTGCAAGAGGGGAATGTGCTTGCAATTCATCGTCAGTCTCCTACAGTGATTGAAAGTGAAGCGGGCCCGAGTTATGTCGAGGATGCCGGCAGCTTGGATAAGGTGATCACCGAAGTCAGCGAATGGTTTGGCGAAGAGAATGACGAAGACAGTGTCGTCTGGCACATGCCAAAGGAAAAGGTGGGTGAGCTGATGCTGTTTAAAGTATATGACAACATCAGTTATGCCATGGTCACCAAGACTCGACAGCCCGTAAGAGTGGGAGATTCGGTTAGCAGTCGTTAATCTTCCACGCCTAGATAAAGCTGATTGAATTAAGCACAGTAGCTGGACAGGCTCAGGGAGGGAGCATGACAACACTGGATTTACGGCACAGTCTGGCACTGAGGCTATGCCCGGGATTGGGGAGTCGTACACTGGAGCGCGCGACCCAACACATCTCACCTGCCGAACTCTTTACAGCCACCGCCACCACATTGCGCGAGTTTGGATTATCTCAGGCTGCCATCCATTACCTGCAAGCGCCAGACTGGCATACGATAGATACTCTCATCCAACAATGTATTGCGCAGCATATTCAGCTAGTTGGTTATTTTGATACTGCGTATCCCCCGTTATTAAAACAGATCAGCAGTGCCCCTTTGATGTTATTTTGCAAAGGGCGATTGTCTTTGCTGTCTCAGCCGCAAATTGCCATCGTCGGCAGTCGAAACGCCACGGCCACCGGACTAGATATTGCCAGGGAGTTTGGTCGGTCGCTCAGTGATGTGGGTATGGCGGTGACCTCAGGTCTGGCAAGAGGCATAGATGGCGCGGCCCATCAGGGAGCGTTAAGTCAGGGTGGGGCGACTCTGGCAGTGCTTGGCACCGGAGTCGATGTGATTTATCCGCGACGACATCACAGCTTATATCAGCAGGTGGCTGAACAGGGCCTGTTGATCAGCGAGTTTTTGCCTGGTAGTCAGCCCAGAGCCGAGCACTTTCCACGTCGCAATCGCATTATTTCCGGACTGTCGTTGGGGGTGCTTGTTGTTGAAGCTGAAATTAAAAGTGGCTCTTTGATTACCGCGCGTTATGCCCTGGAGCAGAACAAAGAGGTATTTGCTGTGCCCGGGTCGATCAGAAACCCCTTATCTCAGGGGTGCCATTATCTGTTGAAAGAGGGCGCAAAACTCACCGAGCGAGTCGAGGATATTCTCGAAGAGGTAAGATTTTTCTCCGAAAACGGTCTATATATAGTAGAAAGTAACAAAAAACAGGAGCACTGCCCCGTATTGCAACATCTCGGCTTTGAGGTAACCAGTGTAGATACCTTATCGCAGAGGACCCAGTGGCCAGTAGAAAGGGTGCTTGCCAGACTGCTGGACCTTGAGCTTGAAGACAAAGTAGAACGCGTATTAGACGGCTACATCAAATTAGCGAGGGGTTAATTATGTTTGATATCCTAATGTATTTATTCGAAAACTATATTCACAGCGAAGCGGATATCTTCGTCGAACAAAACGAACTCACAGATGAACTGGTCGGGGCCGGTTTTAATCAAGACGAGATTTACAAAGCACTGGACTGGCTTGAACAACTGGCCGATTTACAACAATCTGATGAAATTCCCTATTTAAACGCCCGCCCGGATAGCGCGATCCGGATCTACACTGAGCAAGAATGTGCCATGCTGGACATCGAATGTCGGGGCTTTCTGATGTTTGTCGAGCAAATCGGGGTGATAGACAGCACCACGCGTGAAATGGTCATTGACCGTTTATGCGCTTTGGATAAGAAGGCCATCTGTCTGGACGATCTGAAGTGGGTGATCCTGATGGTACTATTTAATGTTCCCGGTAAAGAGCATGCCTATGCACAGATGGAAGACCTGATCTTTGAAGAGCCAACCGGTCCGTTGCATTAAGTTCCTCCTATTCTATTTCGGGAGGCGACTTCGTTAGGTCAGGCAGATTGCCTGACTGACGTAACTGTGTTCCTTATATCACGTTCCCTTGATACTATTATGGGCGCAAACCATAGGGGTGAAGTGGACGGGGACTTGTTATGAGTAAAATAGATCATTCATTGTTTAATGCGGACCAGCATGCCCTGGAGCGGGAATATGAAGTGTGTCCTAAATGTGGCTCCGAATTGGTGATCAAACACAGCAAGTCAGGCCCTTTTCTTGGTTGTGCCAGCTATCCTGCATGCGACTATATTCGTGCCATCGCCCATCATGATAACCACGACATTAAGGTGCTCGAAGACAGTGCCTGTCCTTTATGTAGCGAACCTTTAGTGGTGCGCAATGGTCGTTATGGGATGTTTATTGGCTGTACCGGCTATCCTCAGTGTCATTATATTGCCCATGATGAAGAGCCGGAAGAAGCGCCAGGCCCGCCTTGTCCTAAATGTCATAAAGGCACATTACATAAACGTAAGAATAAGTACGGCAAGTTTTTCTATGCCTGCGATACCTATCCACAATGCAAGTACAGCGTTAACCACCCACCAATAGCGCATGCTTGTGAGGCCTGTGGTTGGCCGGTCATGGTGCAAAAACACCGGGGTGGAAAAGCTGTGCTACAATGCCCGCAGAAAGTTTGTCAGCATACAATTGAGGAGCCTCAGTGAGCGAACAAGACACGCAACGCCAGTTACCCCAAAATGCCGTCGAAGCACTACAGCAAGGGGGGCTGATCTGTTACCCGACCGAAGCAATTTTTGGTCTGGGCTGTGATCCCGATAACGAACAAGCCGTCCATGCGCTGTTGGCACTGAAAGACCGTCCGGTAGAAAAAGGACTGATCCTGATCGCCGATAATTTTGCACAGTGCCTGCCGTACGTTGATGACAGTAAAATTCCGCAGGATAAACGTGCAGAAATATTTTCCTCCTGGCCTGGCCCAGTGACCTGGTTGTTGCCAGTCAAGGCGACTGCCCCACAGTGGGTGACCGGTGGCAACCCTAGCATTGCAATTAGAGTGACCGATCACCCTGTCGTTAAACAACTGTGTCAGACATTTGGTAAACCGATTGTGTCTACCAGTGCGAATTTTAGCGGCGAAGAGCCCGCCAAGACGCTGGCTGAGGCTGAGGCGGCTTTTGGTGGTCGAGTGGCATTTTATCAGGCGGGCGAATTGGGTAAGCAAACCAGCCCAAGCCAGATCCGTGATGCCCTGAGTGGCAAAATCATAAGGAGTTAATGACCTTGAGTCAGGTGAACTTAGAGTCCGTTAAAGCGTTCTTACTCGCTCTGCAGGATGAAATATGCCAGGGCCTTGAGCAAGCAGATGGTAGTGGTAAGTTTATAGAAGATGCGTGGCAGCGCGAAGAGGGTGGTGGTGGTCGTACTCGTGTGATGCGTGACGGTGCGGTAATCGAGCAGGGGGGAGTAAACTTCTCTCACGTTTATGGTGCGTCAATGCCTGCATCCGCAACCGCACATCGGCCTGAACTGGCGGGACGCAGCTTCCATGCCTGTGGTGTGTCTTTGGTGATCCACCCCAAAAACCCCCACATCCCAACCAGTCATGCGAATGTGCGTTTCTTCATTGCAGAAAAAGAAGGTGAAGAGCCTATCTGGTGGTTTGGTGGTGGGTTTGACCTGACGCCTTTCTATCCTGTACTGGAGGATGTGAAGCACTGGCACAGTGTGGCTAAATCGCTGTGTGAGCCGTTTGGTGAGCAGGTCTATGCTGACCATAAAAAGTGGTGTGATGATTATTTCTATCTTAAACACCGCAAAGAAACCCGGGGTGTGGGTGGCTTGTTCTTTGATGATCTTAACCAGTGGGGTTTTGATACCAGCTTTGAATATATGCAGGCAGTTGGCAAAGGCTTCCTGGAAGCGTATGTGCCAATCATGGAGAAACGCAAAGCAACGCCATTCAGTGAAGCGCAACGTCAGTTCCAGTTATATCGTCGTGGTCGCTATGTGGAGTTTAACCTGGTCTGGGACCGGGGTACGTTGTTTGGTCTGCAAACGGGTGGGCGAACAGAGTCAATCCTGATGTCCATGCCACCGTTAGCACGCTGGGAATATGACTTTACGCCAGCCGATGATGCGCCAGAGGCTATGCTGTATAAGCATTTCCTGCGTCCGCGAGACTGGTTGGCAATGACCTCGTTAGAGGACTAGCTCAATGAGTCAATAAAAAAGGCGCTGATGGCGCCTTTTTTCTTTCAGGGCAGGGTTATTCAAGACGGAAACTACGTACTTGCTCGTCCAAAGAGCGAGCCAGCTCAAGCAGGTTTTCACTGATCTGCTTGCTACCATGGGCATCAATTAAAGACTGCTCAGCATTGTCCCGGATAGCCACCACACTTTGATTAATTTCCTCTGCGGCCAGGTTCTGCTGTTCCGTCGCATCGGCAATTTGCACATTCAGTGCGTTAATCTCATGCATCTGATTAGAAATATCCTTGAGTGCCTGTGCCACCTGTTTTACTTGCATGGCGCGGTCATCGGCTTCCTCACAAGACGCACTCATGGCGCTCACAGTCTGCGCCGCTTCGTTTTGCAGCTTGTCGATGGTGCGTTTGATTTCGTCTGTAGAATCATGGGTGCGGGTCGCCAGGGTACGGACTTCGTCGGCAACCACTGCAAATCCTCGGCCTGCTTCCCCGGCACGCGCCGCTTCGATTGCCGCATTCAGTGCCAGCAAGTTGGTTTGTTCGGCAATACTGCTGATCACTTCCAGGACTTTACCCACCTCTAAGGTCTGAGTCTGCAGCTGACTGACCTGATCGGCTGCCTGGCGCACATCACGCGCTAGCTGATTGATGCTCTGCTCCGTGTGTTCCGCAACGGCCATGCTTTGCTCTGCCAGGTGATTACTGCTATCGGACTTTTCAGAAGCAAAGTGGGTGGTATTCTTTACCTCGCTGGACGAGCTTTCCAGTTCATTGATTGCGGCAGCGACTGAATCCGTGCCCTGTTTCTGTTCCTGAATGGCCTGCTCTGTGGTGTCAGCTGCGTTGTAGATTTGCTCAGCTGATTGGATCAGGACATGGGATGAGGCTGATACCTGGGCGATATTATCTTTAAATGAGGCCATCATCTTATTAAAGTTAATAGCCAGCCGGCCCAGTTCATCATCTATGGTATCGTCGATACGCAATGACAGGTCCTTATTCTGGGTGGCCAGGCGCATCGTACGACCCAGTGTTTTCAGTCGGACAATAAAGAGTTTACGGAAGATGATACCCAGAATGACAAAGGTGGTGGCAAAGATGCCGGTCAGCAAGCCTGTGCTGATCCAGGTGTTATTATGTACGGTATCGTCAATGTCTTCGAGTGAGTAACTAATTCGCACCGCACCCAGCACGTCACCTTCTTGTGCCTGATGACACCCTAAGCAGTTAGTCCCTTTATAGTTTTCTCTTGCCACCATTGGCTTAAGGTAGGTCATGATACGCTTGCCGTCACGCTGTTCAATAACCAGGGTCTCCTCACCTTGTAATGCCGCCCGCTCCACGTCGCTGGTGGGTTGCTGGTTAGGATTACCCATGCCATATAGCTTGTTGATTTTATCGCCCCGAATGATATGCGCATCTTCAATATTATCGTGATTGCGCATCTTATCGCTGAGGATCTCACGGTTTGCCATGGTGCCCGTGAGCATCATGGTGTTGATCGAATCGAAATAATTGTCTGCCAATAAGCGAATATTGGTCTCGACGGTTTCTTCGGCCAGTTGTTTTTGTTGGCTGGAGTTACTTAATATACTGGCGATGAGCACCAGAACGCCTGTAATGGCAAGTAACGCATAAATTTTATGTTGAATGGATTTCACACGCATCGCACCTTAAAAAAGCTGAGCTGCTATTATGCGTGTTTAGTAACCAGACCAGTTTGACTTAGCGCAAAAAATTATTGCGCTAATTTAATATAAAATTAATACTTTAGTCGTGATTTATCATGTGGGTGGCTAATTGAGCCAGCGATTTTCGCAACCCTTCTCGTAACAAAGGGTTGTCCACTTCAAGATCCAGGGCCTTGTTCATGCAATACATCCACTGATCGCGCAGGTCTTTATTTATCGTAAACGGCATATGACGCATTCTAAGTCTGGGGTGGCCATATTGCTCCGCAAACAAGTCCGGGCCACCCAGCCAGCCGGACAGGAACTCAAAGAACACCTGCCGAATGCGATCCAGGGGTAAAGGATGCATATCGTATAAAGGTTTTGCGTAAGGGTCACTTTCCATAATGTCATAGAAACGGTTAGCCAGTGCTCGGGTTCCAGATTCACCGCCGATGATCTCGTAAGGCGTTTTCTCGGGCGTTGGCGCCTGGTGTGTTGTACCTGAGGATTGATTGTCACTTGCATCTTGGTTAAAGATGCGTTTAATTAACTGCTTCATATAACATCACTATATAGTTAGGCTGTTCAATGGATAAATACGCGGTTTTTGGAAACCCGATTAAGCATTCTAAATCTCCTGCCATTCATACGCAATTTGCTGGTCAGTTTAATTCGGTTATTGAGTACCGGGCTATACTGGCCGAGCTCCCTGAGTTTGAAGCGACCGTTACGACTTTTTTTGCCGAAGGTGGTTTGGGTGCTAACGTCACGCTGCCTTTTAAAGAGCGAGCATATCAATTGGCCGGACAGTTGACAGAGCGGGCTCGATTAGCCGGGGCGGTCAATACTTTGATGCCGCAACCAGATGGGTCATTACTGGGTGATAATACAGATGGTGCAGGACTCGTTGCTGACTTATTGCGCCATACCGCGACTTTATCAGGTGCAAGCATTCTGTTGATTGGTGCGGGAGGTGCTGCTCGCGGTTGTGTGTATCCGCTTTTGCAGGCCGGGGCGGCGAGTGTTGTGATTGCCAATCGCACCGCAGAAAAAGCGCAGCAACTTGCGCAGTTGTTTTCTGATTATGGCAATGTGCAGGGGGTGGCACTGAATGAGGTGCCTGTGCAGAACTATGATCTGGTGATTAATTCAACGTCGTCGAGTGTGACAGGGCTGGTGCCTGATATCGACCCACAGCATGTGAGTACCTGTACGTTGGCGTACGACATGTTCTACAGCGATCAGCAAACCGCCTTCTTGGCCTGGGTTGCTACTCATAATGCAGCAGCTCAGTGTGTAGATGGCATGGGAATGCTGGTGGGGCAGGCGGCCGAAGCGTTTGCCTTGTGGCGAGGGCAAACGCCAGAAGTAACCCCGGTGCTTAATGCAATGAAAGAGGGTAGCCTGTGAATCAGCAAATCTTAATCAATGATGATATTCACTACAACGAGACGCGCCAATGTCTGATCTTTACGGCCATGGTGTCGGGGATGCTGGTTTCTTGTGTGATTGCGACCTCCTTAACCAAAGAACAGGCCCTTACGCACTTTAAAGCACATCAGTTTGATTATGAAATGCAAGCCGAGCAGCGAATAGAAGATGAGGCGTACTCGGCACAAGGAGAAATCGAGTTAGTCCAGCTCTGAGAGGTAGTCATCCTTTAGCTCGACATAGTTCTGCGCCGATGTCTTTAGAAAGGCAATCTCCTGCTCGTTGAGTGGACGAGCTTGCTTAACCGGGCTGCCTACATACAGGTAGCCCGACTCAAGACGTTTATTAGGGGGGACTAAAGCGCCACCACCGATGATCACATCGTCCTCTACTACAACATTGTCCATAACTATCGCGCCCATACCGACCAGAATACGATTACCCAGCTGGCAGCCATGTAACATCACTTTGTGACCAACGGTAACATCATCTCCAATGATCAAAGGATAACCATCCGGGTTTCCAGCGCTTGCTCGCGTAAGGTGCAATACACTGCCATCCTGAATATTGGTGCGTTGACCAATCCTGATATAATTGACATCGCCTCGTGCAGCGACTAGAGGCCAGATACTGCTGTGTTCACCCACTTCGATATCGCCAACCAGGACGGCGCTTTCATCTACATACACGCCGGTGGCTAGTTTTGGGGTTTTGCCTTTATAACTTCTGCCTTTGTACTTGTTTGTCATTTTAGTATCCCTTTTTTACCTGCTATTACCGATAGTCTCAGTGATTAGTTCCAGTGTAGAGCTTTGCATTGTAGAACTCCAGCCTCAAAAAAGTGCAATATTGCATGTTTTACATTCACTTTTACTAGGTTTGGTGTGATTTTTGTCCGAACGCGCTGTTTTTCGCACTTTTCTTCAAAAAAGGGGTTGCGCTGGGTTTCGAT